>JAKDMR010000314.1 GCA_030452275.1 Candidatus Nitrosocosmicus sp.
GTCAATGGTGCTCAAATCAGGTAAGGTTATTGTTAATATTAAAGGTAATAATACAATGACTCCTACGATAACCGTAGCTGTTCCTATCAATACTAATCTGCGTCTACTTAAAAACAATACTCTATCGACTTTATCTGTAAAGTATTGGTATTAAAAAACTTTGTTTATAATAATATATTATAGGATATGGATATGACACTATCCAATGTTTATTCTTGATCCATTAGTTACATGGATTCATCTAGTTTTTTCTTCAATATGGGTAGGTGGGGCTATTTTTCTAGGGATTGTTTTGGCTCCTCTTCTTAAGAAGACTATGCCTGATGTCAACAAGAGAATTTCATTCATGGTTGTAATAGGACGCCGATTCAACTACCTAGGTGGGGCCTCCTTAATTATACTAGTCATTACAGGGGTGTATAATGCTCGATCGTTTTTGGATCAACCCTATTTTTTATTTGAATCTACGTATGGATATTTTCTTTTAGCTAAAATCATATTAGTATTTATAATGATAATTGTGTACGTTGTTCATATTTTACTTCTAAACAAGAATGTTGAATCTCGTATTCTGCAAAGAGAAGTTCCGGATGAATATTTTTCATATTTAAGAAATAAGATAATATTATTGGGTAGATTAACTGTCGGTCTATCAATAGGTATACTGTTCCTGGCTGCATTGTTAGATAGGGGTGGAGTAGGGATCTTCTAGACATGTACTAAAACATTTGAAACCTCAGTTTAAATTATTTTGTAACATCACAGTCCTGATAGTTTCTCCAGTCTTTTCATCATTATCTATTGAGACCACCACTACTCCTTTTTTAGACTTTGGGAGGAGATCCAAAATTACTGTTTTTTCATCCAGGAGCATTTCAATATTAAGAATTTTTCTAGAGACCGAAATATCTTTGATTTCAATATTTCGACCACTTAGACTATTATTATTGGCACTTGATTGGGTCATCAAAAGATATAATGTTTGGATGAATGAATCCAACAAATAGAAAGTTAATTTGGCTTCCTTCTCAATCAATTGAAGGTTTAACGCATCTTGAGAATTTTTCTCCTGATCTCCAACTTTAATCCCACTTGTTGAATGTTTACTTGTATTCCAGTTGATTTCATTGGTGTCTGCACTTAGTTTGTCGAATGTTTTCACAAAATCTGGGATAATTGACTCTATGGATATGTCTATTGTATACTTGTCAATAATCTTTATCTTGACTCTTACTGTATGATAATTGAATTCATAACCAAAGAATTTAGTAAATATCATGGGCTTACCGTACTTTATCTTGTGAATATCACATCCTTCAATCCTGCTTATAACCTCATTAAAGTAGTTCAAGGATGTGAGATTCTTTTCTAGACAATTTAGTTTGGATATTATTATCAACTTCATGATCTTTGCAAAGTAGCTGCGAAATTGCTCCGGATGTTCTCTAAAGTCATATCTTATTTCTTCAATTGCCAACTGGCTAATTCAACTTGTTAGAATTTTTCTTTTTAACTGTTTGGTTTATTTCTCAATTTGAATTCAACCATCATTTATTAGACCACCATGCGCATAACTTACGAGCAAATAGCAACCAGAGTATACATTTTGCTTTATGGTTTGTACCATTTCGAAAACCGGTCCTGATCTGTCAATCTATTTTTAAATCTTCTGAGTATGAATCCGATTACAACATGATGCTTATAGACAAAAGCTATTATTATCGTTACTATACCTACTATTACGAATCTATTTCCTATTTCTCTCAAACCTTCGGTAAATTCGTTTACAACTAAATCAATAATTATGAATGCTAAACCGAATAATATAACTAATATTCCTATCGTTATGAATGCTTTGAATAGTGGTAAATCATTCTTGGCTGAAATCCTATTCCACTCTCACTAGTTTATGTATTTATACGTGGTCATAATTATGTCTATTTATTAGCCTCTTTTTTGCAAAATCGTCAGAAACTCCATTTTCATATTGCTCTAAAAACCTGACTCAATAGGATTAGCGGGTTTAATTAGTTCCCTTAACAAAACGGTTGCATACGATCCTTTAGGTACAGAGAACCCTACCAATAATGAGTTTTCTTCTCGTTTATATTTGAAGTTTTTACATACATAACAAGCTTGTCTAAATCCACCTGATTCACTTAATTCCTGCATTTCTTTGATGAAAAAGTCTTTGGCGGCTATATTTTCATACTTCATGAATTCCTTTATTATCTTGTCAAATCTATTTTTTCCAGGTTGGAAAGAATATCCTGGTAGCCTAATAATCGGCAATCTCTGAATTCTACTGTCCATAGATTTTTCTTTTTCATATTTGCGTATTTTTCCAAAGATCAAATCATCTGCAAATACGTCAAAACAGAGATCATTTTCTTCAGGTACGTTGAGGGAAAAGTCATTCCTAATTGCGATACTTAGGGTCTTATTAAAAAGATACGCCTGAAAAGCTTGAACAAATAACCTTCTGATATTAATGGGGATCGTTCTCAAGGCCGAAATAGAGTCTTTTCCCTTTAATATTGCCTGCGCTAAATTTTTCTCTATATCCATTCCAGGGGGGATTTCGTGTATTAGATTTGGATTACCTTTGATGTCTCTCAATTTTTCCCTGATTTCACGACTAAATTTTGAATCATATTTTGTGGTATAAGTCAATAAGATCTCTGTTGCCTTATCAAATTTTCTTTCGAGAATGGCTTTTCCAACCAGATGAGTCACCAACCTTTCACTTCCAAATCTTTGTAATCCATAATAGTTGCCTAATCTATTAATATCGCGCAAAAATTGTGAAATGTTATCTAATTTGTCCCTCTTTGGTTCAACAATTCTTATATTAAACGTGTTCCCAACCAAATTGTTCTTTTCAATTGGTTTTTTTGAGAAACCAACCAGTGTTAATTTTATTTTTCCAAGATCAATATTTTTTATGACCTTTCTAGTGCTGCCGCTGCTAGCATATTGAATTGTAGTGGCCTTTGCATCTTTTATGCCCACTATTTTAAGATCAAGACCGGTTTTTTTTCTCAATGTCAAAACTGCATGACTAGAATCTATCCCCTTTTTTCTTATTTCATAAACTGGGAAAATATTGCTAGTTGTCTGATCAGGAGAGATCTGGTTTAAGAAAATATTACTTATTATTTCTTGTACATGAAAATCCTCAGTATTTTTTTTTATAGTTCCACCTATCCCATCGAATTCTATCGTATAATATTCAATTCCTGCGAGTTTATCAATATCTGGTGACGATTGCTTCATTAAACGATCATTCGTTCTTATATGCAAGGAAAATCCTTAAGGATCTCAATACCACTAAAATCATTTATAATTATTTTATATAAGAAAATAAACTAATATAAATCCCTATCTTTTCTTCAGTAAAGCATAAATCATATTTTGCATATATGAAATATG
>JAKDMR010000315.1 GCA_030452275.1 Candidatus Nitrosocosmicus sp.
TTAGAGACATGAAATATGAACTATCTCTAATCTAGACGAATCATGCAACACAGCACATCATTTACTATAAATTCAAAATTATCATCTCAGAAAACCATTTCTTTAGGTCTTCATCTTAATTGGTCTTTGTTGCTTGAACTTTATTCAACTCGCTTTTTATATGCCTAATGTTCAAGTAATTTTTTTTCATTGACAATGCCGTATTTGGTGTGCGTTTCTATATACCACTGAATAGTTCTTCGTAAACCCTCTTCTAAGGTAAATTGAGGTTGCCAATTTATTAGTTTATTTGCTCGATCATTGTCAAGAGCACGAGATAAAGCGCCAACAGGTTTAGTCAAGTCCGTTTTAATTTCCATAGGTTTCCATCCAAGTATTTTAAAAATCATATTAACAACATCTATAATTTTATATCTTTCACCTGTACCTAGATTTATGGGAGTACAATCTTTAATCTGTTTAGAGGCTAATAGACATCCATTCACAATATCTTCTACATAAGTAAAGTCTCTTTCCTGTTGACCGTCTCCCCAAATTATATATGGATCCATCCTTTCTACAGCCTTATAAATTAAGGCAATTATGGCATGAGTTTCATTTTCCCTGGGACCATATGCAGTAACAAACCTCACTGGGCAACCTTTTAAACCATATTGTTTTTGAAAAGCTAACATTTGTATTTCACTCATTAACTTACCCCATCCATACTCTATATCTGCACTTAAAAATCCATCTAAATTTAATGGGTTTGAATCCTCTTCTTTTAATTTATAGATCGACCCAATTTCATGTTGTAATTTTGTGGGGTAAACACAAGCCGTACTAGCAAATACAATATTTTCAATGCTTGAATTCGATGCAGCTTCAAAGATATGATGATCAATAGCCAAATTAGAACACACATCTGCAGGATGGTTAGTGATATATCCTCGTCCACCATGCACCGCAGCTAGATGGAAAATCTTTTCTTGGTCTTTGAATAATTCTTTAATATCATCCTTTTGTAAATATTCTAAATCCTTATTTACAAATTTAATTTTATCTTTTGAGAGAGACAAATTCTCTAGCTTTCCTGAACTTAAATTATCAATAACAATAACCTCAGCTCCAAGAGTAACAAGTTTATCCACCAGGTGACTTCCTATAAAACTTGCCCCACCGGTAACTATTACCTTTACATCCTTCCAATATTGGTTAGGTTCCAATAAAAGTAATAAATTTCGACTACATATTTTAATTATTCTATTTGCTAACTATTACACGTCAAGATATAGGCGACTATATGACTTAATTGAAATGTGTTACTCTTCTATTGATGTCAGAGATTGAATCCATATGCAATCGCAAATTAAAGAGGATTATTCCATTACACCTTAATGAATCGACTGGCACCACCGTATCCAATATTCGTAAAATATACTAAATCCAGAAAGACAAATTGCAAGGGAAAGAATATGTACAATCAGAAAGGGATAGAAGGTCTAGTAGAGGCCTATAGAAGACATCATAATATCAAGTACGCATATCAAGACTATAAGTAGAATAAGCAATACCTAATCTGGTTAACCAAGAGGTTTAGTTATAATAAGACAGGTTTAGGATAGCGATGGACTGTTGAAGTATAATGAAGAACTAGAACCATTTAGAACATTCTAAAAAAACATGTTTTAACATCCTCAAGTGTCAATCCAAGAGAGTTAGACCTACAAAAGGTTTGCCATGAATTATCCCAAAGATACGTGATAGATGGTGTGATATGGTCATTCTTTATCAGCAATTCTAGCGAAAGAAACTCCATCATTAGCTAATAGATGATTAATCGGAAGATAGTAATCTGAAAGTTCGAAATAAATCAGTAGATATTCTCAACGTACAAGAGGATGTGTTAATGAACAAAGGTAATCCCAAGGATATAATGCATGACAAAACAGTTTACCCCCAAGGTAGTCGGATAATTCCCTTTCCGCAATCATATTAAGAGTAAACAATACCTAAATTATTTACAAATGCCACGTAAGGTAGAATCTTATGATATACTAAAGGATGGGTTCCTGGCAATGAAGGATATGGGAAACTAATGTATGACATGTTTGTCAAGGTATAAAATGATATTAGAGAACATGCACAAATTAATGGTCTTACTCCATATTAGATGTTTCTACAAAGGTTGACTACGTCCCTGCAAATACGAAAACTAAGCAATACGGTGTAACCAATGTTGGTAATCAAAAATATCCCCTATTCATGTAAGTACAATCCTTAACCAAAGGAAGTTACAAATCTTTTCTACTATTAATTATATAAAGGTCTATATGGATTAGTATCATCAAAAATCTCTTTATTTATTAACATTTTTATTTCATCTTTAGTAAGGAGGTCTACTCTATCTGAACTATAATTTCCTTGCAAGCAATTCTTTTTTCCCATCATATACTTACTCCAGTTTTTATCGTATAGTTCGGGAGATAGTATTATGTACATCCCTTCAGACTCGATAGTATATGGAGCTTCATGTTCATTTATCATTGATTCATGCAATTTTTCGCCTGTTCTTATCGAAGAATAGTTAATCTCAACCTCTTTTCCCACGGTCTCTATCAGACTTTGAGCGAGTTCATCTAACCTATATGCTTTTAATTTAGGGACGAAAACTTCTCCGCCTATAGCTTTTGTTAATCCTCGATAGATCAATTCAAGTGCTTCAGTCAATGTAATGTTAAATCTGGTCATCTTCGGATCAGTAATGTGAATTTTTGAAGAAGAAGTGATGGTTTTCAAAAATTGAGGAACAACAGATCCTCTGCTGCCTAACACATTCCCGTACCTTACAGATGTAAATATAGTTTTTCTTTTACCTTTGTAAAAATTAGCAGCAGTAAACATTCGTTCCATTAAAAGTTTTGTGGCCCCATATGTATTTAGTGGTGATACAGCTTTATCTGAACTAATTGCCATAGCGAGGTCTACATTATGATGAATCGAAGCGTCTAGCACGTTCTGAGAGCCGAGTACATTTGTTTTAATCGCTTCAAAGGGATTATATTCTGCGACGGGAACTTGTTTTAGCGCAGCAATATGAAAAAGTATGTCAATACCTTCCATTGCATAACTAAGTCTTTCTTTATCCCTAACATCTCCAATAATAAACCTTAGCCTATTATCGTCGATGGTTGTGGCCATCTCCAGCTGTTTTCCCTCATCCCTACTGAATATTCTAATTGTGTCAATATTATCCTTTAATAGTTTTTTTGTGAGAGCGCGACCCAATGTTCCAGTTCCACCAGTAATCAAAATTTTTTTTCCTGAAAGCAATAATAATAGAGGATATAAAGCATTTAATAAATTTTAAAAATAGTATTTATTATCCCGAATTATTGTTATGTTTACCAGTATTGAAAATAAAATACTTGAATATGTATAATT
>JAKDMR010000316.1 GCA_030452275.1 Candidatus Nitrosocosmicus sp.
AGAATTGAAGTTAATAGTGAAAGTGGAACAGAGAGATTAGAGTTTAAAGAGGATCAGTTTATTGTATATCTTCGTAGCAATAGTTTAGGACAAGAAAATGGAATAAAGAATTTGTATTTGAATTGGTTAAGGGAAATGGCAAACAAAATATTCAAAGATAAAGTCTATGAGTATAGTAAGACAATTGGCGTTAACCCTAAACAAGTTGTATTAAAAAATCTAAAAAATAGATGGGGAAGTCTTTCTAAAAATCAAACTGTTAACCTAAATGTCAACCTGATAAAGACTCCCAACGAAGTAATTGATTATATAATAATTCATGAATTGTGTCATTTTAAAATTAAAGGACATTCCTATCAATACTGGGAATACCTAAAACAGTTTGAACCAAATTACGAACAAAAAATAAAATGGCTTGAAAGAAATACAGACAGTTTATTATAATGATTGTAAAGTTACATAAGATTTCAAAAAAGTCTAATTCTCCTATAAATTACTAATAATGAAAAATTCCGATATTAGGATCATAATCGCGGGTCTATAGTTCCTAAATATTTCTTTCTTAGAATAGATTTATTCTGTTCTGGTAGTTTTTCTCTCCAATACGCATAGTAATAAGGGCCATGTCTACAGGATTTACATTTATATGTCTTTTCTTTACCACATCGGATATACTCTTCTCTAAGAGTGTAGTTTTTGGGTAATTGATTGACTCTAGTTAAATTCGAATTAGATGATTTAATATCCTCCTCTGGTAAACAAAAATTAGATCTAATTTTCTTGTTTACTTTTAAAATTTGCTCATTCTGTTCCTTAGTAGTTTCGAAGATATTCTGTCGATCTGGAAATTGTTCTGAAATAGGTTTATCTATATTAAAACCGTCCGGTTCGCTTCTTTCATCAAAATATAACATAAGACATTTCAATAATTTGGAATTGTAAACAGATTTTCTTAATGATTGAAATTTTTCATCTTGGTATAGTCTTTTCTTGTAATTGTAATAAGTTGATCTAGAGATTTGAGTAGATAATCCCTTATTGATTAATTCCATTGACTGTTTTTCGGTTAAATCATAATATTCACAACTCCTGATTAGATTTGATAAGTAATCACTCTGTTCTTTCAGTTCCTGCAATTTGTACATCGCATACCTTTTTTAGTATATGAACATTAAACCATCTAACAAAAATAATCTCTTCTCTTTTTAATTACACCATAACATGAGTCATTAATTGTAAGATAGTCAAATGATCGACATCATGAATTTATATATTTCAATGAATTTTATTTATACATAGAATTTGCGCGGCAGCCGCACAAATTATGCGCTGCATATCATAGAAATTCGAAAGAACAATCTTTAAACAATGTTTGTCAAGAATGTCTTAATGATCTAACTCAATCATTCGTGACATAATTAAAGAAATGGTTTTATTACTTCTTTGACATAACTTCTATCTGTTACTGTAAGGGATTATTGGAATGACCAACAACTTTATCTCCTTTGGCTATTGAACAACATACACACTTTTGTTGAATACATAGACTAGATTCTGTATGTTCACATATTGCACATAGACATCTATTGTCTATTTTTGATTTAATTCCTTGATTTTTCATTTTTGTAATATATATCCAATAAACAATAAGTGAAATCCCTACTAACATTAAAATAAATGACGGTATTATGGCTCGCAATCTCAGTAGCAATATGCTAAATCCGATTATGGCTATACTTTCAATTAATGGCCATATTGCAGCGTTATTTTTAGCTTTTATGCGATTATTGTTATTATCACTGTTGCTTTTATCAGCGGTCATCTTTGCTCATTTACTTCTTCAACAGCCATTTACTTCTTCAACAGCAATAGTTATTCCATTTTCATCATAATTCTTTCTTTTCTTCTTTCGAATCTTTCTCACTTCTTCTAGAATTTCTTTCAGCTTTTCTTCAGAAATCTTTGAGATTTTTGAATCACACTCAATCCCCTCTGCATCCAATACTTGTTCAGTAAATTCAATTATTTCATTTTTATTGTTTTTTTCTTCTTCAGTAAGCAAACTCAAACTTAGGAATCTAATGTAAGCGAATTCGCTCATATATTATAATATAGACAAATCTAATTTATAACATTAATAGCACAAAATTGATAACCCTCATTATTTTTCAACCAATCGATTTATGTTAGTCGTTGGTTTACTAGTCTATCATAGAAATTATGATGTATTTTATTTATTGTCTCGACTAGTTTTATTCTTAACACAAGATTGACCGTTAAGAAAAACTATCCCCGAGTAACAAGTATTTTTGTTCCTCTGTCTGCATGAAGTTTAGAAGAACATAACAGTGGTAAGGGGTAGTTTTTCTTAACACTATCAGGTTGATTTCTGAGACAAGCGATCACTGTTTTTCTATTCTCGTTCAAGTGTGATCTGTAACTAAAGTGACGCATGTCTACCATTACATGATGCTTATAAATCTGTCACGATAGGGATAATCACCTCCCACTATAATTCCATAATGGTCTTGCATCTCTAGTTCCACGCTGTTTATGCAAGACCACATGTTTTAGCAAATAACATCAAACAATTCGAATTAAAAAAGTAGAGACATCTATCACCGGTATGAAGAGGCTCATTATCAATTCTCCATTTATTTTGAACTATTGACATATTCACCAGTCCTTATTTCTTTTAGGATGGATGGTTTCTTATAGGAGTGTTAAGAAAATTTACCCCCGAGTCATGCGTTTTTTTTGAGATTATTTGTTTTAGCAATATTAATCAAACAAAAAGGGTATTAGTCATCAAGCCATATTATAATCATGCTAGTTAATGTAAATCACATTTATGAAGCAGAGAATAAAGCAAATGTGACTCTGCTTGATATAGATGACTTGGGATCAGTTGTTCCTAAGAAAGACCTAGTATTGAATATCCTACCCCTTGATGATTCAGTTATTAAAATATTGAAAACTTCCAATCATGTAATAATTGTCACAGAGGATATTAACAATAATCCTACTATAATTTCTGCGATTAATTTGACCGATGAAGAGATAAACAATGAAAAAGAGAGAATGATAAAAGCAGCCAATGATGGAAATGACAAATAGATTATAAAATATTCTAGTTAAGAACTCTACTAATATAAATTTTGAAATACCTTATTTCTAAAGCGATCGTTTATCTTTAATTCTGTTCCAACCTTCCTCTTCAGTATGAACAATTTCAACTTTAATGTTGTCTAAATACTTGTCTAATACTACTTCTCTTTCCATTAATAGAGGAGATGAACAATAATCCTCTTTTATCCAAATTGTGTGTGTACTATCATTATCTAATTTAGCATTTTCTAAACTGTGGTAGTCAAGGGTTATTTTTCTTAACACCGAGGAAATGGGGATACCGTACTCAGG
>JAKDMR010000317.1 GCA_030452275.1 Candidatus Nitrosocosmicus sp.
TTAGAATGGATGACGAATTATTACTGGCTGGTCTTGTGGATAGTATCTGTTTCAAGCAAGATATTATTATACTCTATGAGACCAGCTTTATTCGTTTGGAATTGTGACCCAGCCTCAAATAACTATACTCGATACCTCCAGATAAATCATAGTGAGAAATAAATCTTCCTCATAACAAGCGGGTAACACTCCTATAAAGGACAAGGACATCAATATACCCATAACTATATGAGTGAATATAATACTTAAGAATAAAATAAGTGCTTTTTAGATATCGATAATAGATAATGAAAAATCTTCAAATCAAACCTATTTCATTTATGGAATACATCAAATTTTTTGGAGATAATGCCATTATACAATTACCAGACGATAGCGGTCCTATAGCAGAAGGAAACTACATCAAGGTTTTGAATGGTAAATATCCGGTGGAAATTCTTGAAACAAGTTCTACCGCAGAGGAATTAGTTCAACTTTGGGACCAAAATACTGAGAAATTACCTTTAGACGAATTATTATTGTCTCTTCTTCAATTAGACTTCCTAGACTATAAAAATCAAAAAAGTCCTATTTATCCTCGCTGCATTGAATTAATTTTATTATTAGATTCTTTGGAAAAATGCAAGAAGATAGACAACTTTGATATGCGATTGAACAAAATCAAGAAATTACTAAGAGGATTACTTAGGTCTAATAATGCCAACTTAATCAAGAAACTAGTTGAAATCTATGAAAAAATTGTATCTGTCAGAAATGAATTTTACCTGGCCTATCTTCTAAATCCTGTTGAACAGATAAGTTTTACCGACGATAAGAAAGCAGATTTTTATCTAATTAATAGGAAGATGCATATTGATACAAAAATAAATATCAAGGTTGATACCACTCTTAACGTTCCCACAAAACAATTGAAAATAGATTTTGACAATGTCCTAATGTTGATGATAAAAAATGGATATAAGCAGATAGAACATGCATTTAATGAACAACGAGCCAATTTAGTAATGGTCAATTTGAGTATGACTTTGATTGGGTCTCTTTTAGGAAGTAGATTGGAAAAATCTCAAACCTTTCGCCCAGTATTTACCAAGGCAATGAATGCTGTAGAAAAGGGTAAGGACGGTGTTATTTTCTATTCAATTTTCCGTGGGAACATTGATAACGCATATTTTTCTTATATGGACAAAACGGAAGTAATCGCGATAGGCAGTGTTCTTGACAAGATTGAATTGGATCTTATTAAAAATTCAGGAATGACGTTGAATACGTGGGATCTTTTAGAAATATTTCAAAATCTAAAAGATCTCAATAAGAAAGTTAACAATTGAGATTTCAATAGGGAAGATTTAATATGGTATCGAGTCAAGAAATAAATCGCATTACAAGGATTAAAAATAGTAAGTTGTTTAATTTCAAGTTAAAATAGGCCTGAACTCATGTATTTCAGTGATCTTAGAATGATTCAGTGTCACTAGTTTTACGTTGGGTTTCCCTTTTATGAATAATAAACAAATAAGACTAATGATATGCATAATTAGACAAGTTATTGAGTTGTGATGATCTAAAAATTGGTCAATCCTTTAAACTACATAATATTGAATTTACTGTAGAAAAGAAATTACCTAGTGGAAGTTTTGGAGACCCTTATATAATTAAAAGAGATGGGTTCCGGTGTGTATTGAAGTCCAACATTTTCGAAGGAGATGAATACTTTATGAATGGTTCCAATTATAAGGCTTTATTAAACGAGTCTAAGATTGGTATGAATTTAGGGTTACATCCAAATGTTGTCACATTCTTAACCTTTGAAAGAAAGAAAAGTAATTGCATTTATACCGCAATGGAATATGTAAAGGGGGGAGAACTGGTAGATCTCTTTAGAGAGGATGGGATACCTGATTTTAGATTATTAATAGATTTATCGATTGATATTGCATCGGGCCTAAACCATTTACATACACATGGTGTTACACATAGAGATTTAAATCCTACTAATATTCTGTTAGAGTCACCATTCGATGATCAGAAGGATAAAGTACATGTTGCGAGGGTTACAGATTACAGTATTTCATACTATGATAATAAATTAAAAAACGATCCGGATAAGTGTCATGAGGAAAAAGAATTCAATGAAATCGATCATTATTATGTAGGAAATGAATCATATGTTTCCCCGGAACAGTTAGACAAATGTTCCTCAGGTAAAGAGAAGGACGCAGATGTATTTGCTTTTGGTATGTTACTACTACACATGGTTACTGGAGAAATTTCAATTGATCAGAAAAGCCTCCATCAAACCTTTGACTTAGAGGCTTCGAAAAAAGATATAGGAGAAAGAATCTATCCTTCACTTTTAACAAATAGAAAGAATTTGGATAGTAGAATAATCGAACTGATAAAGGATCTGATCATTAAGTGCCTCCATTACTATCCTAACCTACGATGGAAAATTGAGAAAGAGAACAGTCCTTTTGAATATTTCGAAACAATTAGGAAGGAATTACTTAATATTCGACATCTTGCATATAAGGGAGAACAAATTATAGAATCAGAATTTCCAAATATACCATATCTATACCAACTGAGAGGCAGCGGTTTCGCTCATCTAGAATGTTATGATAATGCAACCTACACATTGTTAAAATCTCTAGAACTTACACCTAATAATGTAAGCATCCAGTATCAACGGATGGTGGAACATGGTACCCAATGGCATGTAGATTCCTGAAACTGAATCACCACATCCATTCCTCTATAGAGAAAAGCCTTATCGAAAGGACAATGCAGTATATCAAGGACAGAACTGAAAGTTTCGATGATTACTTTCCTTGCAGAATAAAGAACTGCAAACTAAAGCATATACAGAACTGGTTGAACCTATTTGTCAATTACCATAACAAAGAGGTCAGTTATGCTTAAGTTAACAGGACCCTTGCTACCAATAAAACGTTTATATCAAATATTGACCGGGAGATCCCATCAATTTTGAGAAGCAGAACTCAATCTGGACTTGAACTGGGTTTTAAACCAGATGTTTCTTATAAGTCCTTTTGAACGACGAATATCAAATATGATATATAGTAAATGCAAGAATTTAATATGAAAAGTTAATTTTTATATTTCAATTAGTAAACCTATGTCATCAAATTTTTTCTTATGATTGGTCAAAAAACATGTTTAAGACGTGTGATGAGTAGTCAAGATCTTATATTATTAGTCATTCCCAAGACTTTCCTTGTGGTTCTAATCCATACTTTGTGATATCTGCTAAACAAGGATAAGCAGGTTTACCTGGATGCGTGCGGACATAGTGTCTTTCATATTCCTCTTTAGAATCCGTTTCCAGTCCGCACAGATAACAAGAATATATTAATTTGTTCTTTTTATCACTGGAGAATAAATTATTTGAATG
>JAKDMR010000318.1 GCA_030452275.1 Candidatus Nitrosocosmicus sp.
TTTACATACGCTAGACAGAAATAAAGCTCTTTTGACTAATTACGCAAGAGATCTTTATAAACTTGTAATATTATTCTGTGCTGTCCGTCATCAGGGATATGTATTCTACAGAGAATTTTCCATTTGATATAATTTGCTCTGGAAATTTAAACAACCTTCCATCGTGATCCGCCATTGTTACATTTGAAGTTAAAGTATCGTTAACTAGATCACCTGAATCCAATTTGCGAATTTCAAAGTGAATTAGAGTCCATTTGTCAATTATCAATTATGGGAACCTTTGGATCAAGTTTTATTGTAATATTTAGAGGCGCTGTTAACTTAACGAAAAATCTATAGTTTGAAGATGCTCTATTTCAATCATGGTTATGAAAAGAAACAGAACATCCTCTTTAGAGATTAGCCGCGCATTGTATTTGTACTTTCTTGGATTATCGACCAAAAGTGTTTCCAAGGCATTATTCTTCTTACATAAGATTAAAAGAAGCCATGTCTCAATTTGGAAGTGGATTCAAAAGTGTCATCCAAAAAGGATAACTTCAAAGAGAAAGAAAATAGAGGAATACGTCGTCGATGAAACCTTGATCAAGGTCGGTTTGAAGTTGGTATGGCTATGGGTAGCAATGGAGCCTCAAAACAGGCAAATTCTCGCACTCTTTTTTGCCAAGAATCTAAGGAAAGAAACATGTTTGTTGCAGAACGTTTTTTGTCTAACATCAGACGTGATTATGGAAAACATCCGGTATCGACCGATGGAGGAACATGGTATCCTCAGGCTTGTCGCTTTCTAAAGTTAAGACATCACTTACATTCTCCATTTGAGAAAAGTCGTATTGAAAGGAAGATACAGTATATCAAGTACAGAACTGAAAGTTTCGGTGACTACTTTCCTTGTCGAAAGGAAAATTGCAAACTAAATCATGTGATAAATTGGATGAATCTATTTGTTAATTATCATAACAAGAAGGTGATTTGCGCTTAAGTTAACAGGGCTTATTTAGATTATCTCTTTTACTCAACCATGTCTCCTTTGCGATCGTATTGGTATGAATAGTATTGTTAAGCTCACTCTGAGCGAAAACTAAATTATCGGCATTAGTAAAGTAAAAATGAACCTAATGTCGCCACCACAAGCAGACAGGAGCAATTTATAATAGATAATATTTTGAAACAATTGTTCACAGTATAATATGGCCTTCAACGTTTAATAATACAAGTTCTAATGCTTTAATCTAGCATATTTAAAACTCATTGTACCAGAGGATTAGCAGGCTGAAAAAGAAATTCACATATGGTTTAAGGATAGAAGTTACCTTGCAAAAGTCCATGATGATTTAATATTACGCTTGCTGTCTCTTACAAGAGTTTAATCAATTAATAACGCCTTGTTGTTAATTCTCTATGTTTCTTCCTCATTTCCCAACCACTAAATGACCTGGTTCTTAGTTTATAGTTACAACAAGGACAATACGTATTTCCATTCGAATTTATAAACAACTCGCAGATGCTACATCTTTTTTAACTCACTAGCAATTATTTAGATAATTCAAGCTGGGTAATTTATAAAAAATCGAATGCGTTGAGTTCTAATTTACCGAATAAAGTTATAATAGTGCTAGGATATATTAGTAGAATTTAAAGTCCCAGTACCGTTTGAGTAAACTGTTGCAATGGTTCTAGTTTCTGAAAATATTACACCTCCTATTTCCAAATTTTCAATTGCTGTCGGGTTATTGATATACGTCCTCGAACCGTCAGCATTTTCCGTTACATTGGTGGGGTTTGAGAATACTCTTAATTGTAATGGAACTGAAGTAGTAGAGTTGTCCAATTTAATATTAGCCCGCAACGATACGAGCATGTCCGAAATTGTAATTTCATCACTTGGGTCATTCATATATTCATAGTTTAAACTTGTATTATCAACTAAAATAATTGGCTTTCCGCTAATTGCATAGTCTGTCTCTAGTCCCATAGGTTTAGAGGAGAAATTGGCTATCACCGCTACGTTTTCAGTTCCTGATAATTGAGTCTCGTTGGTTGTCATGGTCATTGTGTTATTTGTATTTGTTAGATTTTCAGTGATATTCTGCTGATCAGCCAGTGGTGGTGCAGAGCCTAACAAATCCAAGATAGAATCAGGGAGATCCAGATTTATTGAGCCGGTATCAGGGGTTAAAGTACCCGTTGTATTTGCCGTAGAATTATCTAAAGAGTCCAAATTCAATAAAGCGGTATTGTTATCTGAATTTTCCGATATTTGCATCGATGAATTGTCAAGGTTTGAATTATCTGTAGAAGAATACGAATAATTAGGAATCTGAAACGAGAGAACCAGAACAAATGTAAAACACAAAACTAAACTTTTATAAAAGTAGTGTGGTAAGATTGAAAATCTCATTAAACAGATTTACTATCTGTTTATATAAATAAGTTTTTAAAGCATTCACCTTTTTAGATAATGAATTGTGTCCTCAAATTTACACACTTTGACGACATCTTTTTAGATAACAACACATGTTAATCACGATAGAGTTCAGAATTTGTGCGCGAAATTTCCATTGGATTATTCTTAACACGGATAATCCGATCAATTAAATTTCTGGTTTTGTTCCCTTTGGAGAAGGTATAAAATCATCATTATTGTCATTAGTCATATTGTAATTATCAAGATGCTAATAGATAATGATACAGAATAACTAAGTGGTTTATTAATTGGAATTAGTTCTCTATTCGCGTTCTCTAGCTTTTCGATTTAACGACCTTGCAAATTGTGTAAAAAATTTCGATAATGCAAACGGTTCCAAGGATGACTGTCGATTTTGTCTGGAGCCTACTATTGAAAAGGCCATGAAGATTCAAAAATACCCGCATTCAAATATGTATTATTAATACATCAGATATCAAAGATTAATAATAGAGAGAAATTGAAAAAGTAAAAAAGCAATTAATAACGCCTTGTTGTTAATTCTCTATGTTTCTTCCTCATTTCCCAACCACTAAATGACCTGGTTCTTAGTTTATAGTTACAACAAGGACAGTATGTATGCTTTGTTGCCTAATTATGAAAATCGTCATCTGATGATTCTTTCGTTTACCTTAGTACATAGAATTCGCTGGTCACTATAGCCTACTTTGGCTAAAAACGTTAAACAATGAAGAGAAAATTGAATTAGGATACAAAGCAGTATGCATTTTCATCCCATTTTTTAAATATCTCACAAACAGTGCATCTTTTTTGTCCTTTCATATATCTAGATGGAATATTATGATTCCTTTTGGTTTTATATCTTATACATAGTCCATTGCAGCTCATTTATTATTATTCGGGAGAAATAATTTAGATTGGAAATAAATCTGTCTCTTATAAAAATCTGACTCTGCCGAAGATAAGCATAGTG
>JAKDMR010000319.1 GCA_030452275.1 Candidatus Nitrosocosmicus sp.
ATATACACACACAAAAATATGAACTACAATATCTATTTCATGCGTAAAGAATAGTCATTAGTAAGAATTTCTAAAATTATATCGAAAATAATTTGATGGAGTCTTATCCTATATTCTTCTTATAAAAATGAATATTTATTTTAAAAATTATATATATTAAACATATCAAATATAGAACATTATTCAACAATTGAGCCTGGTATTTAATCAACACAAAAAAAGTATTCAAATTATGGATTTTATTGAGGTATTAGGTTACAAAATAAGATTTATCAAATTTGATCATCCAGAATCAAAGAAAACCATTGTCTTGTTACATGGGTTAGGTGCGTCTGCAGAAAGATGGGATGAGTTATGGCCTTTATTAAAAAAATACAACGTAGTAATACCTGATCTTATAGGATTTGGGTATAGTGAAAAACCATTGATAGAATATACGGTGGATTTTTTTGTTCGATTCCTAGAGGAATTCTTTAAGAAAATGCAAATCCAAAATCCAATAGTAATTGGCTCCTCATTCGGAGGACAATTGGCATTGGAGTACAGTTTAACTCATAAAGATTTCTTTGACAAAATCATTTTAGTTTCTCCTGCTGGGACAATAGAAAGGCCTACATTTGTTCTCAGCCGGTATATTTTCTCTGGTTTATATCCAACTACTGAAAATGTCCATAGAGCGTTTGAGATGATGGCTAATAATATGGAATATGTCGTCGATGCTGCAACAGTTAAAGATTATGTGAATAGGATGAGACTGCCTAATGCCAAATACTCACTCATTTCCACCTTGCTTGCAATGCGTAAGGATCAAACTTTGCGAAAAAGATTGGTGGAAATAGCTGTACCCACGTTGGTTATCTGGGGCAAAAATGATACGACCATACCGGTAGAAAATATAGAGTTTTTTAAGCAAATGCCAATTGTTGAGACAATGATAATGGAAGGTTGTGGTCATACTCCGTATGTAGAAAAGCCAGTTGAATTTTATGAAATAATTGAAAAATTTATAGACTCTTGATTTAATCTTATAAAACCTTTACAACATTAAAATATTGATGAGATATTTAATTTTCTATGAGTAATGAAAATGAAAATGGCGATAAGACTATTGACTTAAAAAAGACAATTGAAAAAACCGCAGAATTTCAGCAAGACCTAGTAAGACAATTTTCTAATTTTCAATATAACACATTTCAAAATATGTTTTCCTCGCTCCAAGGTTTTACTAATTATAACGCTATGTTTAAAACAAACGTCCAAAGTGGTGGTAGAATATCAATTCCAGAAGCAGAGCGACAAGCGCTGGGGATTGAAGAAGGTGATCTGGTGCAAGTAATTATCATACCTTTGGCTCGCAAACAAAAGGCTTCACAAAAAAACTAAAACGGATTCAATGAATCTTTATCCAATTGCCCAACTTGGGCAACACTACATTTTGAGAATAGCCACTAGCGATCATTCCTACATGACCTGTTGAAAATCTCATCAAATTCGTATCTGTGCTTGAAACAAGATTATTTAGAGATATGCTACATTCTGGAGAAACAAGATGATCATGATCCGCTACTACATTTAATAATGGTACTTTGATATTTGATAGATTTATCCTATTTTCACCCACAACCAGTTTATTTTTTGAAAAAAGGTTTTTCTGATAAATATCTTTAATCCACTGTCTAAATGTCTCTCCTGCGATAGGAGGCGTATCATACAACCATTTTTCAACTCTCAAGAAATTTTGAACAAAATTTTCATCTTTGAGATTATCAAACAGGTTCAAGTACTTGTTTAATCCTTGTTTGAATGGTTTCAAGGACGCGTAGAGACTATACAATAACTCATAAGGGAAATTTTCGTAATGCGATAAAATTCTATCAATATCCATGTTCTGAGCCATATTCTTTATGACGGTCTTGTCCTTCTCGGTGTCTACAACTGGAGCTACAGTTATCAAATTCTTAACATTTTTCTGATATAATGACGTATAAATTAACGACATTGTAGCTCCCATACAATACCCCTGAAGTGATACCTTGTCTATATTTTCAATGCTTTTGACAAGCTCTACGCACTCATAAATAAAAAGGTTGACGTAGTCGTCTATAGTTGTAAATTTATCAAATTTGCCCGGTGACTTCCAGTCAACAAGGTATACGTTTATGCCTTGGTCTAGAATGTTCTTTATCCAGCTCTTATTTGGTTGCAAATCCAGAATATATGACTTGTTGATTAGGGCATATACTATAATCAACGGGTATTTGTAAACACGTTCTTTACTTGATTTATAATGCAATAATCGAAAAAGACCTGTCTCTTTGATGACCTCGTACTCAGTTTGTCCTGTTTCAATTTTTTCAATATTTGACAATAATCGTTTCATCTCTGTTACTTTTCTAAAGTTTTCAGGTTCGTTTACAAAATTCACATATTCATCCAAATAGTGGTCTAAAATTGTTTTATTCATTTTTTCTCTCCTTCATCTTGTTTTTGATTTCTAAAGTAATCTTTTTGATTTCATACAGGTCTTTGAACAATAAATCTTTTTCTTCCTTGCTCAACGACTGCCTGCTCAAGTAAGGAACCGCCGCATCAAAAAATTTCTGATAACTCTTGTTTAAATCAATATATATATTAATTAAATTATTATAATTGATTGAAAAATCTGTCGACTCAAACATAGCTGAGAAAACATCTTCAAACGAATTAATAATTAACATACGCGTTTCATGTGCGTCATTGCCTTCAATTCCGGCGGATACTTTTTCCAGGGCAAGAAAATATGAATTAATCATTTGGGTCAAATATTTATTCAGATATCTTTGATAGTTAATCAGAACATTTCCATATTCCCTCATGTTATTCATATTGATCTGAGGATCGTTTATCATGGAAATAAAAGGACCAACCGTTGCAATTTTATTCAGTTCGGTCAACTGTTTGAAGAAATTTTCAAACAAATCTACGAATTTTTCATTAACGAAGGGTAGTTTAGCCGAATCATTATTCTCACCATTTTGGACCTTTTTATCATTTTCCAATGATTCTATTCACCCCATTTTTGATAACATATTTTTCGTAATTATTAAGAGTTGCTTTGCAGTTGATATCAATTTGTATGTCTGTTACGGTTATTAATCTTATTATACTCGCCCTCTGTGAATGGAACTTGGATGCGCGGCTAGGCGAATCTCATCTGAAAGCTTGCTAGGACTAGAGCCATTTAGTTTTAAAAATTTAATTTCACTGATATAAGCAGAGCAATTGGCTGATCTTGTTGTTGTTGCTATGTCCAATTCACAATCGGTAATTCTGATTTCTTATATAAGCGGGTTTTCGTATAGCTAAATAATAGATCTCTTGTATACATGTAAAAATCTATTTTCGTAATCTATTGTTATCC
>JAKDMR010000320.1 GCA_030452275.1 Candidatus Nitrosocosmicus sp.
TGCACTTGAGGTATACAGAGACTTAACTGGAACCTACTCGTGACAAATAAAATAACTGAATTCATTCAGATCGAATAGAAATTTTTTTGATGATATTATTGAGCTAAAATATATATCCATATTGCATTAGAGCATTTTCACATCAAGTTTAAAGGACTATTTAAGAAACTCGTGAATAATTCCACAAAATAAATGGGGTAGAGACTGCTACTCTGTACATTAATGTGTGGAGCCTATAATATCTGATGGAATCATTTTTTACAAAATGCGAAATAAAAGTATTATTTGAGAACAAGATAGTAGGCGAAACCATGCAAAATAATTACAATCTAAGCCATCAATCAAATACAATCGAATTGCTTGAAACGATATCGCCGAATCTTGTGATCGAAAATTTCAAGGGGAAGAATTTTGAATTTGCATGCTCCTTGGCACACGCGCAATGTTTTAGACATGGAAATATACAGATGGCCCATGTAAAACGATTCAAAGAATCAGGTTCATTTGAGCTCGTAGTATACTATTCTAACTCAGACATTATAAACATGGAAAGAAGGGAACAAATTATGTTTTATCATTCTCAAAATAATTTAGATTTTGAGTACCCAAACCCCGCAAGCATAATGCAATCAGCAAATTCCTACTTCAGTAAAATGGATCCCGACTAGCGTTCCCGAAACTCCCAAAAAAAAATAATATCCATATTCATCTTTTTTTTATGAATGCCGTGTTATTTTTCAAGGGATTTTATAGTTAAAAAGCCCACCGGCCTCTATGATATCAGAAATTATTTTACTAAATGGTTTAATCGAATAGTATTCTTTTTTAGTAACGTTCCAAATGGTGTTTGCGTCTAAATTAATTTCTATTTCATCTTTATCATCTATTTTTTCTAAAATATTTTCTTCAATTTCAATAGGCAGCAAATAACCACCGTCTATAGAATTTCTGTAGAAGATTCTTGCAAAAGATGGTGATAAAATAGCCTTAATACCTGTTTTTGATAGAGCAATTGGAGCATGTTCTCTGCTTGATCCACATCCAAAATTATGACCCACCAAGAGAAAATCACCTTTTGAAACTTTGTTGGTAAAATCAGTATCTAATCCCTCCATTGCATGTTTTGCAAGTTCATCATGATCATGTATTTTTAGATACGGACCTGGAATGATAACATCTGTGTCTATATTGGGTCTATTGTATTTATGCACATTACCTTTTAAAACCATCATAAATCCCTTGGATCTGTTAATTTTCCTGTAATCGCTGAAGCAGCTACAACCATCGGAGAGGCAAGGTACGTTTGGGACGTGACATTTCCCATTCTACCCGGAAAATTCCTGTTTGTAGTGCTTGCACAAATTTCATCCTTGCCTAAAACACCCATATGGGCTCCACAACAAGCTCCGCAGGTAGGTGGACCGATAACTGCACCAGACTCCATAAAAATGGTAACCAATCCTTCTTTAATAGCCTTCATATAGATTGATTGAGCTGCGGGGAGGACCTCGGTTCGTACTTTAACTTTTTTTCCTTCCAAGATCTTGGCAGCAGATCTGAGGTCAGAAAGCTTTGCACCAGTACAAGATCCTATATACGCTTTGTCTATTTCTGTACCTTGAACCTCTCTTACGGGGACGACATTCTCCGGCGAATATGGTTTTGCTACAGAAGGTTCCATTTTTTCGCAGTCATAATCAAATATTTCACTAAATTCGGCATCTGGATCTCCTTTAACTAGGTTAAAGTTTAATTCCCCAAGTCTAGTCCTTAAATAATCCACAGTGGCTTTATCTGGCTCAATTATTCCATTTTTTGCACCTGCCTCAGTAGTCATATTGGTTAAAGTAAATCTTTCCTCCATTTCCATACCATCAATAACACTACCACTAAATTGCATAGCTTTGTAATTTGCCCCGTCGGCCCCTATATCAGAAATAATATTCAAGATAATATCTTTGGCCATAATGTAATCTGGTTTTTTTCCTGTTACCTTAAATAGCATTGTTTCTGGTACCTTTAACCATATTTTACCATGCCTTAAAACATAAGCAATATCTGTATGACCTAGCCCTGCGCTAAATGCACCAATTGCGCCTGTAGTATTAGTATGCGAATCTCCACCAACATAAACTTCACCAGGTAACACTAACCCCTCTTCATGTGAAATCGTGTGACAGATACCGTATTGTCCCATTCCATACTTGAAGTGTTTCTTAACACCATATTTTTGAGCCCACCTTGTCAATTGTATCACATTGTCAGCAGAGATCCTATCAGCGGCCGGAACAAAGTGATCTTCAGAAATCCATACCCTATCAGGGTCCCATAATTTTTCCAATATATAGCCCTTTTTTTCCAATTCCTTAAACACCTTGATAACTCCAGGACCTGAAACATCATGAATCATGGCTTTATCAACGTTGGAAAAAATGATGTCTCCGGGAGTAACTGTTATGGAATTCGAGGAATGAGATAAGATTTTTTCGGTTAATGTCATTCCCATAGTAATATGATTAAGTATGACTGCTAATGATTAATACTTTTTGGATTCAGGTTCAAAAGAAATTTCAGGTCTGTCATGATAAAATTAATTATGTACTATGCTTTGAGAAAGATCAGAATTTGGAAATTATTCCCATCCACCTAGATAGAGAATCATCAGAATTTGATGTGTATGAAAAAATTAGCAATAATAAAGAAAAAATAAACATTGAAGATAACGATGTACTTGTTATATCCAGCAAATATCTTTCGATAAGTGAAGGCAGAATCAAGAAATTAACAGGGATAAAACCAAGTAGTCAGGCTCTTCAAGCATCTAAACTTTATCACATAGACCCAAAAATAATGGAACTGATTCTCAGGGAGTCTGATGAAATTTTTGGGGGATTATATGGCTTTGTCTTAACCTCAGTTCATAAAGTCTTGGCACCCAATGCAGGTATTGATAAGTCAAATGTGCCTAACGGAAGTGTTGTTTTGTATCCAAAATATCCTTACCACTCCATAAAGATCCTCAAACAGAAATTTCTGATAAATTCTTGGAAAAGGGTTGGGATTGTATTGTCGGATAGTAGAATTTTACCTATGAGAAAAGGTACAGTGGGTATTGCATTAGCTTGTTGTGGGTTTGAACCAGTAATAGATCTGAAAGGGACTTTAGATCTTTTTGGGAATGTTCTAAAATATACATCTCAAAATCTTGCAGATTGTCTGGCTTCCATCGGGACTATGATAATGGGAGAATCTGACGCATCGACTCCAGTCATAATAATAAGAGGACTAAATATTAAGATGAGTGACAAGACTGTCTCTAGTGATACCTTGAGCATGGATAGCAAATTTGACATCTATGTACGAGGACTTTCAAAGAGAATAGCACCCTCATATATTTG
>JAKDMR010000321.1 GCA_030452275.1 Candidatus Nitrosocosmicus sp.
AATTTCGATTCATTAGCTTATCGTAAGAATAAAAGTATTTAAAGCTAGACAAAAATGTCAATACATCCACTATCTTGCACTTGAGTATCCATGTTATCTTTTATAGCTCACAGGAAGATAGAAAGATTTATCCCGTCAAGTATAAATTAAAAGAGGTCACATCAAGTTGCAAACAATAGTATTTATCGATATCTTGTATCCCAATTTATTAACCCGTGGTAAATACTCTTTAACTCATTCATTCGTTAATATTTCTTTAGTACGAGTCATTTGCCGATTAATAATGATATGAAAGGTGAGCAAAAGCCCAAAGGCCGAAGCCTTTGGGCGACACAAAAGTAAAGGATGATTGACTATGAATTAGTAAAGAAGAACAACAAGCCCCAGGGGCGTAAGCCCCTGAGAGACAAGGTAAAGAACAATTGACGACGAGAAGAAGCCTTTTACCCTTTACCTGCGATAAAGCAACTTCGTCGATGCTCAAATGACGAGTAAGGGCATCAGTTACCTTATCGATACATACTCGGTCAGAATATGTGTAATCATATTTCGGCAAACAGAGTAATAAAGCTTGAGAAACGAGTAAAAGAGATGCGGGATATTATTTTCTCATCATCTATTTTAATTTGGGAGTTAAAACCTTATAATAATCAGAAAATGATACTCCAGAGCGATTTTTTACAATCTAAACTCAATCTGCATCTTCAAATGAAAAGGTATTGTCTTGGGACAGATTTTTTGAATTAGAGACAATGCATTATACTATGAAGTAGTAGCGTTACTATTATGAGTACTCTTGCTTCTTCTTTAGGATTATGAAACTATCCCTTATCTCTATTTTACCCATTCGTTCAAGATTACCAAGCGCGATATCTACATCCTTCCTACTTGCTACTTCATAGACCTTACACTCGCTGTAAAATGTTTGCAAATCCTGTCTATCAGTTCCATTTCTTTCAATCATCTCTTCAAGTTTATTCATTATTTTAACATCGACACCAGCCTCAAAAGCATTCTTTCCTCCGTTATAGTTCTGAGTATCAACATGACCTGTCCTTGGGTCATATGCAACTTTGTAAATCATCTGTTCGTGAATTGCGATTACTTTCTCTACATCTGCGACATCAATTACTTGCTGCGAAGTCAATCTGGCTCTAGCAGAACACATTCTCATAAGACCCTCACCTTCCCTAACTCCTATTGGAGCGGGTTTGGTCATATCATTAACATCGGCATCTTTACGTTTGCTCCAATACCAATCTTGAATTCTTTGAATCGCCGCATCAGTAAAAACAGGCTCAACTCCACAATTTCTAATATAAGAAATAAATGCGGCCAACAAATCAAATGGAATTAAACCAGAAGTATCAAATGTTCCATTAATCTGTTTTGCTACGTGACCTATAATATTTCTATCTTTGGTTTCATTAGGAATATCTCTGAAAATATATTTCTCATCAAACCTTGATAGAAAGGGAGCTGCGAATTTTCCAAGGTTCTCAGAAGCGGACATATCAGGATTATACCGACCATCAATGGGATTACCACTAACAATCAGGGTCATATTCACATTGAAAGTTTTTAGGATTCCTGCTTTAGCAAACGTATACTGTTCCTGTTCTGCTACTTCGTAAATGGCTGACTGGTCTTCACGTTCTAACTCACCAATTTCGTCTATACATAATATACCGTTATTTGCCCTCAATATGGCTCCTGCAGAAATCATCCATTTACCTGTAAGGTCGTCTCTTACAGCAGCTCCTGTTAATCCTACTTTGGATGAGGAAGTAGCAGAAACAAATATTCCCCTTTTCATTAACTTGGCACAGTATTTCAGCAACTCAGACTTTCCCACCGAAGGGTCAGAAATAATCATAACATGAATGTTACCTCTTTTATCTATCTTGCCTCCAGTAGTATTTCGTCCTACACCTTTTGCTAGAGCTAGCAAGAGCCCTTCCTTTACATGTTCATAACCGTATATTTGCGGACAAAAAGACCTTATCAAAAGTTCATATAAATTAGGTCTTTTCTTTAACTCTTCAATCTGTTCTTCCTTTCCTTTAAAGTTACTATAGTCGTCAGCATCATTAACTTCTATGTAATTAACATCCAAACACTTTGGAAAAGGAACACCTCCATTCCTTGGTCTAAATGCATCCATCTGAACATAATAGTCATTATTCTTTACTTTGGCATTCCAAATTTCTTTACTTTTCTTGTCATCAAGGTCAACACGGGGTAACCCAGTAACTAGTACTGAATCTCCAATTTCTACCTTGTCAGTAAGTTCTTGATTAACAATGCATTTGAGAGATGCTTGTACAGAAGAAGCAAAAGATTTGGCATCATTCACATCATGTAAAGTAATAATTTGACCATCCTGAGTCTCAGGTTCTGACATTCTTAGACTTCCTTTATTACAAACAGAACATTTACTTGTACTTGTAAGCGGATTTTGACCATAGAAACTAACCGTTTGAACATAAGCACATTGATCATTTAAGCATGTCATCTCCATCTTTACCAGGTCTATAGTGCTTTCTGCAATTGCAACTACAACGCCTTTAAAGGTCTGTAGTCTACTCATAGAAGCGGCTTTTGCAGCTCTAACAGGTATAGCTTTACTAACATCGGGGACAGATAAATCATAAAAGTTCTTTATTCTTATTGTTATTGTAGGTATCTTATCACAAATCCCTTGATACGTAGTTACATCAAAAGGCGTTATGATATTATCTTTAATATACTCTTTTTGATATAAATATAATAGATATTTTACAGCGTTTTCAGAGGCTTTAATAAATTGATAATAACTATTATCTTTCTGTAAAAACCCTTGAAGACCAACAGATAAGTCTTTGAAATTGATAAGAAAGGTCATATAACCACTTTCATGGAAATATTCAAGCATAGAGGAAAGTTGTTCTAAGTACGGACGTTCTCTATCTTTAGTTTCAAAATCAATTAGGGATTTGCAAATGTCCTTTTCCAAATCATCAGGTAAAGCTGAATCAATTCCTACCTCTTGTTCATAATTACTATTAGGTATAGTTAAACCATCAAATGCACTGCTCATCTCGTCGTCTATTAAGGGAACGTCTCGACTAAATATAAATGCTTCATTAGGCTCCAACTCTTTACCAAACATGGATTTCATACTGTTACTATTGGATGTGAGAATTACGATGAGATTGATTAGCACTTAATCTAAATCTCATAGGATAGGAGACATCACACTTACATTATTGGAGTGCACCCGATTGTTCTTCAAAAGGCGCATTTGCAGTTCTGTTTAAATTATTAATTTGATAATGCTTTTAGCCATCAAGAATAGACCTCTTGTATACATGTAAAAATCTATTTTCGTAATCTATTGTTATCCAGTA
>JAKDMR010000322.1 GCA_030452275.1 Candidatus Nitrosocosmicus sp.
GGTTAAATAAGTCTATCATACATACGAATACTAAACAACATGGTGTAACCCATGTGGGTAATTAGAAATGTAACCTATCTGTGTAAGTACAACAATTAGCTTAACAACAAATATCATCATAGTTTAGATGATTCTTTCTTTAATTGTTTTACTTCCTCCATTAATCCCATGAGTTGATCTGATAAGGCAGTGAATGCGTCGTCTCTTTCTTGAAGTTTAGCTTTAATAAGATACTCGTTGTTTTGATTTATTTCTCTTAAATCGTTAAGCTCCTGTTCAATTTTTTCTGTATCTTTTTTTGTAATTGACAAAACAGGAACTGCCTTCAAATAATCAGCCAATAATTCTCTTTCTGTGGGTTTATAGTAGGAATCAGAAACTCCAATCGTATGACCCATAAGAATTTCGACATTAATAGATTTCATAATTTGTTCGCAATAAGTTTTGAAGAATTTTCTAAATCCGTGAACAGTCTTAAATTCGTGACGTCTTTCTCCTTTTTTTAGCGGTTTTCTTATTCCTTGTTCCCATAGTGCTCTGTCGATCAAACGTTTTATGGCACTGCTCTGTAATTTCTTGGGAAATGTAGCGAGTCCCCATTTTGCTCCATAACTAACATTTGTAGTCTGCCAAATATCTCTCATAATCCATGATTCTCCTGTTATTTTTTCACCAAAAGATGCACGGAAATCCATCCAATCCTTTATTGCATTATAAGCCTCAAGGGTAATGAAAGTAAAATACTCTTCTTTATCTCCTGGATAAATTATCAGTTTAGCAGCTACAATGTTCCTTTTCTCATCCTGTAAAGGAATTACATGCCTCCATCTTAGATAGTCAAATGCACCTACTCTGATTCCTGAAGATATCATAACTAAAACTATGGGTCTAACCCTTCTGTCAGGATATTCCAACAACTTTAATAATTCATCTTTTGTTGGTGTCCTGTCTTCTGCAGCCCGCTTACCAGTAGGTATTCCTTTGTTTAGCTTTTGCCAATTAATGTTGATATCGTTCATAATGCAAAAAAGCTTAATGGCCTTGAAGTAATTTGGAATCGTTGATTCTACTATCTCATTTCTTTGAACTCTTTCTTTTTGATACTGAATAAAATCCACTAGTTTGAATGAAAGCCACTTTGGATCTCTTAGCGCATTTTTATAGAAAGTCAATGCTTTTTCTTCAAAACCTCCTTCAAGACCTAAAAAATCTAAAAATACTTCTAATCTTTTAGGATACTGTCGCTTTGTCTCATGAGCCTTTAAAGCAAAGAGAAAATTGGTTACTGGATTGACTTCATATTCTAATTTTCCTAAGGATTCGATTGTTTGCATTTAGCGGATAAATTGTAATGGAGCTGGGCCTAAATAAAGACACATATATGATATGGGCCGGGTCGGATTTATATTGTTAACGGTACAAATTTGAAGTTCTGTTAGTTTATACCAATTAACATAAGTAACTAAACAAAATATTACCGGAGATATGAGGCAAAAATTCTTTTACTAGTTTAGGTATTTGTGTTAAATGGTATAATGATTGAGATATTGCATAGGTAAATTTGCAATGGTTTATCTTCTCAGATTAATGGAGCATTCTCATCTCTATACTTATGGTTATAAAGTAGTATACTAATTATTTACTAATGAAAACAATAAACTGTAGAGAAGCTGGGTTTGATTGTGATCATATCGTTAGAGGTGAAACAGATGAAGAAGTACTTAAAAATGGCATGGAGCATGCCAAAAAAGATCACAACATGAAAGAAGATGATATGACTCCTGAAATGAAAGAGAAGATAAGGGGACTAATTCGTAGTTCTTAATTATTTTTTTGCAATAATATTAGTTTTAAAATAGATTACTCGTTAAACGTAAAGGATCGAAAAGAAGTAGGTCTGGTGTCGATGTTATCTGTACGGGCTATCACGTATCCTGAACCTTGGTTAATAGTAGCTATAAAGCCACTTTTGTTATCTATACCTTCATGTTCTTTTAGCTTGGAAAGGTTGTTCAAAGTCCAATAAGGGATTTCTATACCTGAACTGGAGTTACCAATAAAAGTTTCTATAGTTCTAGTATTATTTTTAATCAAAAAGGTCATTACTTTTAGCTTTACATTTTCCGTATTAGTTAAATTATCGATAAACAACGGACCTCCGCCCTCCTTATCTCTATGATGAAAAATGAAACCTTCGCCTGCAAGTTGTTTAATTGTATCATAGTCATATTTTACGTATTTGCCATCATCTCGATATTCAAATAGATACGGATTGCTGCTTGCAGATACATCAAAGAGAACTCCAAAGGCTCTTTCTTCATTAGGTTCATTACTTCCATGACGACCAGTATTAAATTGAATAGCTATATATGTTTCATTTGCAAAATCATTTCCATTTTCAGGTTCTTCAAAATAACCCTTGATATTTCCAGTCCAAATGATTTCTTGATTTTTTGCAGCAGTCATGTCAGGTAATCCATTCTCATTCATCCTCACTATTTCTAAACGGGGAGAATTAATATCCTCATTTTCACTTTGGCTATGTTCGTTAAAATCCAAGTTTACTCTGAATTTCTTTTTTTGATTGAGTGGATCCTTTATCTCAAAAGAATACTGATTGTCAAATTTTGTATTTGCTACCAGATAACCTTTTTTTCCAAAGTTTTCTCTATCAATCTCAATCTCAAGTGAATTATCTTCTCTTTCCTGTTGATCACCAAAAAGTTCGCATGGAATTCTTGAGTCGTTTGAAGCAATGTATTTTAAACATGTGATTGAATCAGAGATGTCAAATATTTTACATATTCCAATACTGTTATCATCACCATCATGAAGAACATCTCTAGATGAATTATCCAATTCATTAAATGTTACGTTTTTAGCGGTGAAAGTTGTGTTTTGCAGAAAGGCTAGATTATTGTTACTATTATTGAATTTCTGATATCCTATTGGCAAATCAGAAATGCAGTTAGAAAAGCTAGTGGTATTTATCATAAGAATTGCGTCATTAGCGGATGTATTGATAAATTCATTTTTTGATTCGAGGTTTTCATTGTGATTATTAAGAGAAGCATTGACTATCTCAGCAGTTTTAATAGAACCACCGGAGAACCAAAAAAGAAAAATGATAAAGATCAAGTTAAGAATAATACAGGATATCATAATATGCCAAAATTTCATTGTTTATAAATCACCCTTTTTATCTATTTATAGAAAATATTGAAATTTTAAAATACCTTTCGACACGTTGAATTTAATTCTAATTTTAAAATGTTGTCTTTTTGATATGTGTGCGTGATTGGATTCAAATTGTAATTCACAAATATGACCTTCTCATAAAGCAAACAAGTTAATTTAACAAAAATTAAAAGATTTAA
>JAKDMR010000323.1 GCA_030452275.1 Candidatus Nitrosocosmicus sp.
ATTCAAGGAAATTCTTTATAGTTAGCAGCTGAAACATTCAGAAATATGAGCGATCATTATTTATATCTCCATTGTGCTTGTGTATCCTATTTGTTTTATCTACCTGAGAAAGGGATGTCCTCTCGGTATATGTCCCACGCATTTTCTTGGTGTAGTATTATGGTTGTCCAATTCTTATGAGAAGAAAGGACTGGTTTAAAATAATTCTATATGCGTATGATTCTAATGGATGGATTATTGCTATTGTTGCTATTGTGATTGAGGCAAAAAGCATGCTCCTTAGTTCATGTTCCCCATTTTTTCAAAGAATTCTTTAGCGGCATTTTCTAATTCTTCGTTTGTAATATCTTTTTTGTGAGTGGCAACTTCCCAAACATGTCCAAATGGATCTTTAAATTGACCATATCTATCTCCCCAAAACGCGTCCATTACAGGCATAATCACAGTTGCTCCCTCCATTTTAGCTCTTTCAAATACATCATCAACATTCTCAAAATACATGTTAAGAAATACTGAATTTCCTCCTATGGTGCTTGGTGCCCCTATTTTCTCACCTGCCTTGATGTGCCCATCGCACATTTCTGGAAATTCATCAGCCAGCATGATTTTTGATTTTCCTATGTTTATTACCGCATGAACAATTTTTTCTTTATTTCCTTTATTCTTATTTCCTGGAATCGAGTGACGGTACTTTTCAACTGCACCAAATACTTTTGTATAAAATTCGATGACAGCTGCGGAAACATTCACAAAAATATGGGGAATTATCCTGTCGTATCCCGTTGGAATCGGGTTTACATTTTCCATAAACCATACCATACTTGACATCTTAAAATTTCGTTTGTCATATTATTCTCACAATATATACTCAACTCTTAATAAAAAAATGTCGAGAGAATATTTCTCCTTTAGAATCATCAAGGCTAGATCCTATTGATGATGTTTGCATAGTTCTGCGATGACCTGGAGGAGGTCATTTTTGGAATAAAGCAAAATAACGGAATCTAACAAGATTGAGGCGAGAATCTGATCTTGGGTGTGGATTTTCACGAGCGATAGAGCAAACAGTTTTTTAAACAAGTTCTATGGTCTATTCCTTTTAGGATTCATGTAAAAAACTAAAATAGATAAGGAAGCTCAATGAGTTTGTTCCAACATCCACCCGCTGGAACTAAAGACTATCTGCAAGTTCTTTGAGTAGGTGTTGGAATGTTATGATAGTTGGAAATTTGTATGGTGCTTAATTACTATTCCTTTGGACGCCTACTTATTTTTATATTATTGACTTTGTAAACATCACATGTTTAATACTTTAATATCTGCAAAGACAATTACAATGTCAACAGTACAGGAGACGGGACCTTAGATGCCTATCATCCAACACTTTGAATTTCCTGCAGATGATGTAGAAAGGGCAAAGAAATTCTATAGAGGTATTTGGATGGGAAATGGAGAAGTGGGATATCCTGAAGACCCTTCTAAAGATTATTGGTTTGGTGAGACAAAAGATGAGAATGGGAAGAAAGGATTGAGTGGAGGAACGATGAAAAGACAATCCCAGGAACATAAAGTTACTAATTACATTACTGTTAATTCAATAGAGGAATATACTCAAAAAATTGAACAAGCAGGAGGTAAGATAATTGTACCAAAAACAGAAATCCCGAATATGGGATATTATGAGATATTTTTAGATAGTGAGGGCAACATGTTCGGACTGTATCAGGCAAACCAGTAGCAAAACACAAGAACAACCATATTTTTTTTTGTAGTTTTTAGGCTGCACTATAATTTATGATTAGTAGAAATACTTTCAGAGTAGATTATACCTGAAATAGTATATGCTTTTTATAAAATAATATCTAATCAATATGTATGAGCATTAGTAAACCTGAAGATTTTGTAACCTGTAAATCATGCAACCATCCGAAATCTGTTCGCGTAGCTATGGGTATGGGGAACGCTCCTCCTTTTTGCAAAGTTGAGGGGTGTAATTGTCCTAGTTTTACTTTATGACCTGATTTAAATCGGGCTAGATTTGCTATCTGATGATTGTTTCTCAATCTCGAGATAGCAAAGACTATGGAAGTCAGGACAAATAATTAGAAAAAAAACGTTCATTATTTGCTAACGAATTTGTCTAACTCTGGCTTAGCTTGAGATTATTTTTGATTCAAATAATAATGGAGAATTGCTGCTGTCTCCGTCAGATGGACGAAGCTGGAATTCAAGAATGTTTTTAGATTAATCTGTATCCACTACAACTATATGATTTATTTTTGGAATCAAACACTCCATCTAAAAAACAGACTATGCCGTCAAGATCTTTCAACTCCTTATTGTGAGTAAAATATGTTCTTAGAACATAGTATTTGCCATTCTTGCCCGTATCTTTTCCAACAAACGAGATTTCTTGCCCGTTTTCTATGGTCAAAATACCTTGCCAGTTGGAAATGGAGATACCGTTTTCAAAAATAACTGAATTTCCATGACCCTCTATTGTACCGTTTGGAAACGAATCTATTCCTTTAATCTTACCTGTCCAGCTACTTTCTCTCTCAGTTATTAATTTTTCTTTATCCTCTGAAATTATTCTATTATTGGTTGGAACATCTATTTCATCAAATATCTTTTTTCCAATATTGATCATTGTTCAAATATCTTTTTCATGCCTTTTAAAAGATATCTTGTTACCTTCATTGCGACATTTAAACCACTTCTATGAGTGGTGATCAGTTATGAATATCAAACAATACTTCTTAGAATTGACTTGATAATCGATATAAAAAACAAAAAAAAGAAGGTTAGGGACACTTATAGAATAGCTTAATTTTGTGTTTTATCCTATCCCTCTAATTTCGTGGGATTGGTACTGTTGAATCAGTGGGTGGTTGTTCAAAAGTTGGTATACACTCACCATTTTGTTGTGCTTCAACACCAAGGTTATTCCCCGTTAATGCATTTAATTCTGGTGAAACAGATTGTGCTCCTGCGTCGCCGGCCTGTCCTTGTTCTGTTTCCTGTTCGGCAGCACTATTAGCTGCTTGGCCTGCTGCGCTATTTCCATTACAAATTTCCAATGGTGTACCCATTGTTGCCAAAGCATTTGGGATGTAAACACCCAATATGCCTGTCACAATAAAAACTGAAAGAATTCCAGCCATTAATTTATCCATGTTTTTTATTAAAAAGATATGGTATTTACCTGGTGCTTCATAAAGTTATCGAGATTTCTTACTACATAAAGATGATTAGTCTTCTTATTTTTTCTGATTATTTTAGTAATGTTATGGTAATCCTTAGCCACTCTGTCAAATTTTTCTCATTATTTTAAATAGATTATTACTT
>JAKDMR010000324.1 GCA_030452275.1 Candidatus Nitrosocosmicus sp.
TAGAAGAAGAAAGATTCATCTAATGATATTATCGTAAACCCTTTCTTTTGGTATCTGACATCCACAAGTATCTGGATGGTCTTTTTTTAAATTCATCCTTTTCTCTTCCTTTGAAGCGGTGTTTACATGTACCTTCCCTGGTACCTTCTGTTTAAAACCCCACTTTCTAACAATGCGGTAAATGTGATTATAGTGATAACTTACCTTGTCCCACTTTCCCTTATTATCAACTCTTCAACCTGCTTTGTGGTCCATCCTGTGTTGCTCTCCTTCAAGATACTTTTTATCCGGTATTCTATCCTACCTGTCTGGATACCTTTGGATGTCTACCTCCCCTTATCTTGTCCTGCAATCCTTCTAGCCCTTCCTCTCTGTATCTTTTCAACCACTGAGAAGCCCAGCCATTACTTTTGTGAATCTCTCTGGCCACATGGGCTGCAATCTTACCGTAATATACAACGTTAAGAACAAGCAGCATCCTTTCCTTTGTCTTTGCATCCTTTTCAGTTCTACAAACCCTTTCAAATGCTGTCCTGTTGTTGGTAATAGTCAAACACTATACAGGATGATAGTGGAACCACCATAGCTAAAAACATTTGGAGAAACCTAAGAATGACCTAGAATCATGGTTCATGTAATTATGTTAATCGGTATAATATCACAAAATATCAGAATGATAGCAGAACGTTATCTTTGAGTAAGTTGGCTTTATATATTTCATTCCTTTCCTTCTCTGTTATTACTCCACTTTCTGTTATTCGTTTGTTTTAGTCGGCAACTGTGTTAGCGCATCATTAGATAAAGAGTAGAAGAATATAAGAATAATGTAATCAATAGCAAACTGTTGCAATTATCAAAATACTGTACTTTCAAGATATCTCTGTCCTTATCAATATCAGTTTGCCACTTCAAATGGATTTTGCATCTTTTAGCGTGTTTACAATGTTGAAATGCCTACATACCAATATTTTTATAGATCTTTTATGAAATTATCGTGATTGATATGTTAAAATTAAATAATTACGCATCATCAAGACACATATCAAGGACTAAAACAATATCGATATCTAAAGATAATGAAAAGAAGTACAATAACAAGTACTGTGATTCTGTTGCTTGTCTTTCAAAATCTATCTGCAGATGTACCATTTGTTCTGAATATTTATGCTATGATCATGTTAAAACACATCCACACGCCATGATTAATTTTGAAATTACAAAATAGAAATACGCTCGCTTTCATCTCCATCATAAGGAATTGATAAATTTAAATAGTCTAAACCTGATACTTTTGATATCTATGATGGTTCAAGTATTATAGTACGTATTCGTCCTAGAGAAATAGTAATAAGGCTATTCATTCATAATTAAAATCTATTGATGTCGTCATACCTATATTTATTGTAATAGTTATCATTATTATCACAAGTATTTCGTGCTCTTAACATTAGTACAATAATCTTGTCGCCAATTCAGTTATGACTAAAACTCCAACTCCATTAATAGAAACATATTAGGATGTGCCAGAACACTTTATCTTCAGTATCGACCCACTTATTATTTCTCAAATAGGACGCAGTTAAGTCGTAATCCTGAATTCACAGATGTATCTAGTGCTAAAAAATCAAAATTGTTATATTAATATTTAATGAATATATCGATACGAAAATATAAGAATGTTGTGATGGAATGAAAATTAGGGTGGCAGAAAATACATTTACGAAATCAAATATTTCTCAAAAAGGTTGGTTAAGGGTTATGGAACATACTGTATCATAGGATTAGAAACAGATTCAAAACTTCATAATTATGATATAACACATTGTTCGTTCTGTGGTGCTAAGATAAAGGAACAAACGGATCCAAGTAACGAATATAGTTCTACAAAATTATAAATTTCATTACATTTCTAATAAAACTAAAAAATATGCTCTATCAACTTCCAAGCATTATCAAAAATGATGAATCAGAATTTATCTGTATGTAATTGCTGCTATCTCGTATGGGATTCTGACCATGAATATAAATCTGCTAATACATTAGAGTCTATAGGACCGATTTTAGTTTGCCATTTCGAAGTAGGATGGAAGACATGGCCCAGGTTTGGATAAATTTCCAATTCATGATTACTATGTCCTTTTTTGGCTGTTGAATTAAGACATCAAGAGCCCTTTCTGCATCCTTAATGAGGTCTTTAGCGGTAGCATTTTTCCATACAATCTGGTCAATAATCTAACCATATTCGCCTATACCCCTCTTATCGTATTTGAGGACGGCAAACCCTCTATCTGAAAGATAATCTGAAATCTCTCCTAATGGTTTAGAAGTAAGGAATAATGTTCCGTTCATATCCGTTGGACCTGAACCATGAATGAGCAGCACGCCTGGAAAAGAACCGTTCCCTGTAGCCGGATAAGACAGTTGAGCGTTTGTGTTAGTTCCATTCCACAAATCAATTACTATATATCTATATTTTACAACTTGAAGATCCGATTGAGCCAAAGTTTCATAAACCCGAGATGAATCAAATGACGATAAATATGCTGATAAAATCAAGAATGTACCAAAAAATACGCCTAAAACTATTAAGGGCGTTGGCTTAAATCTAATAGAAGCATTAACAATAGCAATAAACCTGTAATATATAGAGACAATGGATCTTGGAATAGATTATTGTGCCGCTCCGAGGTGGGAGAAACGGGAGTGGAAGGTTTAGAGGCCGTGCCAAGACCTTTCTGCAAAGCATTACCTTATTCGTAAACTAGTCAAATTGAGTGATCACTACTATAACTATATGTCAAAGAAGTTTCACTCTGTTTCATTCTGATCTATTTTTATATATTGTCTTTTCTTCATCGCTCTTTTATGCAACTCAGTCATTGTTAACCTTAACATAGATGGATATCCACTTAGCCTTCTAAGCAAAATTAGTTTTGAGTTATCCTTTGCCAAAGCGAATTAAATTACTAACATTATTCAATTATTAAAATAATCTGACATCAAATACCCGTTTTCCATTTCATTACGCTAAATTACAGATACTTCTGTAAGAATCTTTAGCTAGGAATTCATTAATATCATTTATATTTGGTAACTATCTACTTTCTTAGTGGATAAATAGTACATTACAGATCGTTACCAGTTAAGTAAGTACGGTATTTCACGCCCTATCAATCCAACGTTTCTGAAGTTATCTATTATTCAATGATGCCCGTTTTGCGTGTTTGTAGCTTTAGATCGGCTTATGTCAGCGTAACAATAGATAAGATAAGAAGGATGTAAAGATAGTGTATACCAATTAGCATATGTTTTCTAAACTGCTCCAAGTAGATAGTTTCTCATAT
>JAKDMR010000325.1 GCA_030452275.1 Candidatus Nitrosocosmicus sp.
CAAAACACGCAACGGAGGCACATGTCACAATGAAACACTTCGAAGATGCTGTTAAGAAGATAAAAACTCAAAGAGATATGAAACCCGGAGAAAAGGTTACACTTTCTCAATACCGATGATAACTACCTTTCCCTCCATATTTTCCTCTCGGGCAATTATGCCTAACTTTTGTGCATAACCAATAAACAAAAAATTAAATAAACTTCTTTTTTGTAGTTTTTATTATAGTTGTATGCTGAGTCAACAGAGTCTAGAAAAAAGGAAAGTCTTGCTATAATAGATCTTGGTTATAATTCCATCAAAATTTCTACTTATGATATTTACAAAAATGGGCATTACAAAAAACAGTATCAAAAACAGGATTATGTTCAAATCGGTTCAGAATTAAATAGTAATGACAACATCATATCTGATAGAAATATTGATCGAACAATCAAAGCACTAGATAATTTTAAAAAAGATTTGAAAGAAAAGCACATAGATGTAGTTATTCCAATAGCTACAAGTGCAATAAGAGATGCAGCTAACCAGAGTTTCGTAGTGGATACCTTAAAAGACAATACTGGGTTTAAATTTAATATTTTATCAGGACCAGAAGAAGGATTCTTTTCATATTTGGGTGCTCAATCCTATATGCACATTCCTAATGGCTTGTTCTTTGATCTTGGAGGTGGTAGCCTTGAATTGATGTATGTTCAAGATTTTAGAATATTAAAAACGATTTGTTTGGATATGGGTGTTTTGAGACTAGCTGAAGAATTCGTAAATCATAATAGCGGTCTAGAGGCGAGGAAACAGTGGTCCGGTATTAACTATAAAAGATTGGAAAAATCACTGATTGAAAATATCCCCTCAAATGATCAGTTGAGTTTGGAAAGAGCGTTTGATACAAAAATGGTTGCAATAGGAGGAACAATTAGAGCTATTTACAAGTTTATTTCAAAAATAATTGATTTAACCCCTTCTGTTTATCATAGTCACGCAGTTCTTGACAAAAGAATGATAACCCTTGCAAATACTATTTTTAAAGGACTATCGATTGAAGAATTGTCAAATCTAAAATCCATTGACCCTGAAAGAGCTAGTACAATTACAACCGGTAGTTTTATCGTAAAAATATTGATAAATAAGCAAAATTTTAACAACTTATTGGTATGTCCTACTGGGGTTCGTGAAGGAGTGCTGGAATATTATCTTTATTTTAAAATGGATAAGAAATATCGCAGCAGGAAGAAATTCATTAAGGTAAATTGCGAGCCATTGTTCTCTATTGAAAGTAGTAGAAAAAATACTTTATCTGCAATCTCTGACTCAACTTTATCGACGCCCGAGTCTGATTCCTATACTTTTCCAAGAAAGCTCTTCAGTATAAAAGTTAACAAATTAAAAGATTAGTACAACTTCATTACGCATAACCCTATTCGGTCTTGTTCAATAGAGCATATTGAATTAAACAATTTATAATAATCTCTATGCTAAAATTTTGTAATGGACGTTGAAGAAAAGATCCGATTAATTGAGAGGCCTCCAACAGAAGAAATAATAGCATCAAATGAACTTGCTACATTGTTTGAAACCAAAACAACGCCTAGACATTATATAGGATTGGAAATTTCTGGAAGATTACATTTAGGTAGCCTCATAGTTACGGGTTTTAAGATAAATGATTTTCTGAAGGCCGGCGTCCAAGCGAATGTGTTTTTAGCTGATTGGCATACTTATATCAATAACAAACTAAATAGTGATTGGGAATTAATTTCAAAAATTTCAGATTATTATGAAAAAGCATTCAAATTTTTTTGCCCTGGCGTTAACATTATTCATGGTACAAAGCTTTATGAGGAAACTGATGATTATTGGAAAAATTTTGTACTTTTTTCAAAGCAAATTACGCTTGCTAGAACATTAAGATCATTAACAATTATGGGAAGAACAGCGAAAGATTCACTTGATTTTTCCCAACTTCTCTATCCTTCCATGCAATCTGTGGATATCAAAGCCTTAGATTTAGATATTGTTCATGCAGGAACCGATCAACGCAAGATCCATATGTTGGTAAGAGAGGTTTTTCCAAAGTTAGGTTGGAAAGTCCCAACTTCCGTTCATCATCATTTGTTACCTGGTTTATCTGAGCCTGTTTCTAGTAGTGCTACTACTATGGCTACTTCTACAGAATCTGACGATGGAACTCTTGACAATGATCATAAAATCTTTAGTAAAATGAGCAAGAGTAATCCGTCTAGTAGTATACTAATTCATGATACTAGCGATGAGATTTTTAAAAAAATAAAAAAATCTTATTGTCCTGCGAAGATCTCAACAAACAACCCCGTCTTAGAAATCATTAATTATATAATATTCCACCAGTTCGATGAATTTGTATTGGAGCGCCCTCAAAAATATGGGGGTAACATGTCATACTTCTCGTATGATGAAGTTAAAAATGATTACGAACAAGACAAGATTCATCCAATGGATTTAAAGGCAGCAACTTCCAGATACCTTGACAAAATTATTTCACCTATTAGAAGCTATTTGCAAAATGACAATCCAGTTACCATTTGATTATTTCTCATTTACCTCTCCTATTTTGGAATCTACCTCATTAACTAGATTTCATTTGATATTTGTATTTCTGCTCCCAAAGAATCTATGTTTATCCTATTTATGTTTATCCTATTCTCTGATACCTAGGACTACACATTCCACCAATCAGCTGTGTTTCTATGCATGAGTTCACTTGATGGCGTGAATGTTTAGTCTGGTGTAATCTATACTATAGTCGTTAATAAATTCGGAAAGTCCTTTAATGCTCTTCTTTTGACGTCTCAAGAAACAATCCATAAAAGCATCTGTGATTTGATTATTGTTATCCGAAGGCAAATACGATAGATATGGTTTCATTATCACTGTTTTCATAAATAGTCTATATTCTTCAAAACTTGAAAATTCTGCTATTTTTTTTGTTAGACCCGCTTGAATCTTCTTAAATCCCACCCTTTCCACTATTGAAAACGTCTCTTCAGCTGAAGCAAAATTCCATGGATCTTCCCAGTCGAGAAAATAGCCTATGAATTCACTACTTTCTCTTGTCAAATCTAAAATGGGTTTAATAGTTCCTAGATTTCCTTTACCACCACATTGGATTAAGATTTCTCCAGATTGCTTTAGTAGTTTCCAAAAGTTAAGGAATAGTTGGTAATGATCTTTGATCCAATGTATTACTGCATTAGAAAAGATGATGTCTACTGGTTCTGGTAATTCTACAGTAGATAAATCTGAATTGATGCTTTGTATCCTAATTCCTTATCCTCTCATCATTTTGCTCCCTGTTTCTCTATA
>JAKDMR010000326.1 GCA_030452275.1 Candidatus Nitrosocosmicus sp.
ATAGTAATAATTAGTAAAGTTTAATTGAGAGATTCTGTATTTATTTTCATGAAAGAAATTAATGTTTATATTCAACTGAACGATCTTGTAAAAGGGACGGATATTTTACAAAAGCATAAGTTGTGTATTGCCGTTTTTGATATTCAGGGAACTGGTAGAACTCCACGATTTACATCCGAAATTATTCATTCTTATCAAACCGGTAGAACCACAATACCTGAATTTATAGGCCGTATCCTTGTAATTTCAATAGTTTCGGATTCGATAGTGAACCAAATTATAGAGGAGATGATGCGTAGTTTTGATGTGCAAGAAGAACCATACCGTGTACTCTTTGTAAAAGATGTGACTAATGCCTATGAATTAGGGACTGAGTTGAAAGGGGATGAAGTTCTAGTTTCAAAGTAATCTGGTCCTACAAGTGAACAATTTCTTGAAAAAGGCCTTGTGTTTTCAAAATGTTCTCAACGTCTTTTTCGGATGTCTTCATGTCTACTGAGGTTTTCTTTCATATCTTGGTTGCTCCAAGAAACTAAATCCTGTACAATCAAATTACCATTTAGAGTACTAGTTTGAGATTAGGATCTTGATTATAATAGTCGCGCTAGTCAATTAATATTCATCATAAGATCTAGTTTAACAAGATCTTAACCAATAATAGTCGGTCCTGATTATTGAGAAGAAGAATTGACCAAAGAACTATTAGAAGAAGAAGCTTGGAATATTATCAAGCCTATCTGTCGAGAACTTGATGAATTGAGAAAAGAAGGCCACATACAGTTTTTGTCTGGACTTCATAATGAAAACGATGGTACCTACAAAATAAACCTGAGGAGTAAACATTTGCATTTTGCGTCGCGAGGATTAAAGGATAGTATAGGCGATATATCATACGAGACTGGTAGAATCAGAATTGGCATACGAGCTAATGGGATTCCAATAAATATATTCGTTGAACTATATTGAAATGGAGGTTATCTAATATATCAATTGGTCGGAATAATGCACCATTATCTTGTGTAGAATATATGGTCAGACCCCCTTTAGCGAAAATGGGGAATTTTACCATTCATTTACGATTTTTCTTGCTATATTGCCAGCTGAGCTATGGGGAATGTAGCGATTGGAGAATTCATGGTTCATACTCTATTAGGGATCATCTGATTAGTTCTTCTTTTCAATAATATCATGCATGGGAACGATACCAGAGAAATTATTGTTGCAGTAATAAAAATGAGATTATACGATAGCTGTGATGGAAATGATTGTCCCTCGATACTGGTAGCTGACTCTTGAAAAGCTTGCATATATGTTGAGGCAATTACTGGACCTATGGAACTACCCATTAATATTAATACTACGGATATTCCTATCGAGACTCCACTATATTGATGGGGTGTATGTTGTAATGTGATATTGAAAGCTCCTACTTGTGTCAATGATAATCCTGCGGAGATTATTATCAAATTTATTGAAATTAAAAATTCATTAACGTGAAATACAAATAAACTAGCAAACCCAATTGTAGTCAAAACACTTCCTACAATAATTGGTTTAAAATTGCCTATTTTTGATACTATGAATCCGGAGGATGGGGCAAATATTAGGAAAATTATCATGAAGGGCAATTGAACCATTGCACTATCCATTGCATCCCCGCCAAATCCAAATGGTGTTGGACTAGTTATCAAAATTGGTATGGTTTGATATATCATAAACATTGTTATTCCGAAAACTAAGAGGATAATATTTGAGGGAAGCAAAATCCTATCTGAGATTAATCTGAGTGGTATTAACGGATCCTTTGCCTTTTTTTCAACGATTACAAATGTTATCATCGAGCAAATTGTCAGTGTAATAAGGAAACCCAAGACAATTCCATCAAACGACGCAAAATTATTGGATTCGCTATTTAAGTTAGCAAAATATGTTAAAGTTAATAAGAATGCTGAAATTGATAAAGCTAACGACATCGCTCCTTTAATATCAATATGATGTCTGGTTTTTTTATCGCTAAGGTTATTTTGATCTAATATTACATTTTCCTTTTTGGGTGGGTTGAGATTTGTATTTTGTTCAACTTCGTAGCTGGTATTTGGTATGTTATCCTCCTTTATTAGCTTCTTTATTATGATCCAAAGTATGGTTGCCACTGGTATTATAGTGAAAAAAGTAGCTTGCCATCCAAAATTTTGGACTATTGTACCACCTATAGCCATTCCAACTACTGATCCTGCAGCAAACATCGAACTGAATATTCCTACACCGATTGCAATCTTAGACATAGGAAATCGGTCTCTTATAATACCAAATGCGATAGGAAACATTGAAATGCCTACCCCTTGAATTATTCTTGCCAAAATTAAAGTGTAAATATTAGTTGACATTCCGCCAATGGCTATTCCCACAATATAAACAACAAAAATCACAAGCACCATTTTCTTTCTACCATATATGTCTGATAATTTTCCTGCAATAGGGGTCATGACTGCTCCTGAAATTAAGTAGGCTGTCAGAATCCAAGACGAGGTACTATAAGAAATATCAAAATCTCTAATTATATCACTAATAGCTGGTAAAAGCATTGTTTCTCCGTACATCGTGATTAAAATTGTTGATCCCAATATTGCCAATGTTATCCACGTGGATTCGTGAATCTTCTCGGTTGCTTTTGGTTTTATGTTTTTCATGAATAAATATCCTAGTTTAGTAAAAAATAGAAAAATGCTACCTAATCATACGGCTGGAATTTTAACTTCTTTCTCTAATTTTCTTCTATATTCTCTATAGTCCTCATCAATCTCCATGGCTGCTTGAAGTATCTTGCTTTTTATTGTGTTAGATGAATTAACAAACATCTTTGTATCTTTGGGAAGGCAATGACCTCCTATTCCATCTCTTGGTTCTAGTACTTCTACATTCCATTTTGTATTGAGTGATTCACGTAATTCCGAAAAACTGATGCTGTTAGACTTGCAGTAGAGGTAAAGTTCTTCTGCAAATGCTATTTGAAGATATCTATGAGCATTTTCTACTATTTTTGTTAGTTCTGCTACTTCAACTGATGATACTGGATGCATTGGAATTGATAGACTTTTTACTCCAGCGGCTCTTGCCCTTGCTGCTGCTGCGGGAATAGGTACACGACTATTGTTCGTCGGTTGCTGCTGCTGAGGATGTAAATCATTATTTGAAATATTGCTAGAGGTTGTATTTTTATTGTCATTTAGGGGTATTTCTGATAATTCTGTAGTAGTTGTTGTTCTTGCTGCTTGGGGTACTACCTCACGTCCATCATAAAAGTTAAGACCGTGTTGCAAACAACAGTTGCTCACA
>JAKDMR010000327.1 GCA_030452275.1 Candidatus Nitrosocosmicus sp.
TTAATTAAATGAAATACTCTACTTCAATGACAATTTTATTTTCTATCTCTATATTATTCATGCTTTTATACATATCAAAAGGCAATATTGTTAATGCAGTAATAAATGTCGGTGATCCAGATCCACGACAAATTAGTCCATATACCAAAATTGAAGGTGTACCCCAAATAATAATAAAAAATGATAATACTACATATCAAGGAGCGCTTAGGGTCTTTACCCTAGTGACTGGAGACGTCAATGATAATATGCCTTCAGCTGATAGCAATAGTAATATTTCAGCTGTATTACCTAAAAATGCTATTAATATCTCGCAAAACGAACAAATTCAGCTTTTAATTAGAGGAAATCCTCAACCAGAACTTCAACCTAGTACTCTCTCTTCCACAATCTATTTCACAAATGGAACTGGATTTAAAGTTCTATCACTCGCAGACAGTGATAAAAGAGACAGTGATAAAAGAGATACATTCTTAGTGGACGTACCTAAGGGAAGATATTTCCTACTTACTACTGCAACATGGTTACCAAACCCGGATAATTATCTAACTACTTCAGGATATGTTGTATATGCATTCAGGTTAAATGTCCAATAATCTCAAACTAGGTTCGAAGGTTGTGATATATGTTTAGAATCCTTAATTTAGCAGAGCCGACCCGGACAATAGCAACTTTAAATTATTTGTTAATATTTACTATATGATGATTTTTGAGAATCCTGTCAAAATTGGATCATGTCCTAAATCTATGATAACTGCAATAATGGTAGGTGTATTTGTTTTTCTATCATTTAGTCTTATTGGAAGTAACTACTTTGGAAATGAAAATGATATAATCCATGCTTTTGCACAACAAACACAATCAGATTCGGCTATAAGAAATAACAGTGTTATTAAAGCAAATTTAATTAATGACACTTTAATACTCAGTAAAGACTCCGGAGATTCTACAGATGATCGCTTAATCAACTTGTATGATAAAGTGGACCAATCGGTGGTTCAGGTAACTCATAATTCAGATACCCCTGGAGATTCTCGCCTAGGTTCAGGATTTGTCTACGATGAATTAGGACACATTATAACCAATTATCATGTAGTAAGCGGAAAGAACATTAATGCAAAATTTGATATAACATTCATCGATGGTACCGCGTATGAAGCAGAGGTAATAGGGGTAGACCCTTTCGCTGAAATAGCAGTCCTAAAGATTTCATTACAAAACATTTCTCAAGTAAAGGAGAAATTAGTGCCACTACCAATAGGCAACTTTTCTAAAGTGGATGTAGGACAAAGAGTAGCTGCGGTAGGCAATCCATTTGGCCTGTCAGCATCTATTACTGAAGGTATTGTTAGCGGCCTAGGAAGATTACTACCCGCCTTATCTCCAGAGATGAGTCAAACACCTCTAATACTAGACACACCATCCTTTTCCATTCCTAATATCATCCAAACAGACGCTGCAATAAATCCCGGAAATTCTGGTGGACCACTCTTAAACATGAATGGTGAAGTAATAGGAATCAACACTGCTATTTTCTCCTCTACGGGTGTATATTCGGGTGTTGGATTTGCCATTCCCTCTTATCTGATTCAACAGGTGGTGCCTGCCCTTATTACTACTGGTAGCTACCAGCATTCATATTTAGGAATCTCGGGGACGGATGTAAATACGGGTATAGCAGAAATTATGGGCCTTGAGAATACAACTGGGTTTCTGGTAATACAGGTTACCTCCGGAAGTCCTGCAGAAAAGTCGGGAATTCGCGGCGGTTCCATCCTAACAGAAATTGATGGGATGGAGATAGAATTGGGAGGAGATGTAATAATTGGAGTAGATGATAGTCCTATACGAAAGATAGATGATCTGTTGTCCTATTTGGAAAGAGAAAAGAAAGTTGGTGAGAATATTACTCTTTCAGTCATAAGAGCAGGTCAAGTGCAACAAATAGATGTAACCTTAGCAGCAAGGCCTACCCCACCAGCTTTAGGGATTGAAACGATACAGGGATCACAAGATAATAGACCCACATTAGGAATTTCAGGAATTCAAGTTACACCTGAAATCGCTTTACAGATGAAAGTGCCTGCCAACATTCTTGAGAATGGAAAAGGCTTTTTGGTAATCGACGTGGTAAGAAATGGTTCAGCAGAGAATGCAGGCATAAGAGGAGGTTATATATCGTCAAATATTGGTGGGGCTGAAATAGAGTTAGGCGGAGACATTATACTTGAGATTGACAATACTATCATCAAATCTGTAGAGGACATTAGAAAGGTTCTATCAACAAAGCAAATAGGGGATACAATACAACTTGAAATATACAGAGATAACAAAACTTTAACTATACCTGTTACTTTAAAGGGTGAACCACAACGACAACAAGGCTTGGGTGAGCGTGAGATACCAGGGCAATCACCCAGTATGCCAGGACAACCACCTTCACCATTCCAACCATTCAACCCATTTGGTGATTCTCGAAATGGCTTCTATGAGCAATGTGTTCAGGTAGCCGGTAAGGAGATCTGTGATAGATTATTTGGAAGGTAGTAAAAATAAGTCCGATAACTTTTTGTAGTAATTTTCTTACTTTATTGTAATATTATATTATAAATCTCCTAAGTAATTAGGATAGATGAAGTTTATTTGCTATCTTTATTACTTGATTAAATTATGTGTCTAGTTTTGAAAAGTTAGAGGGGTTTAAATCATTAAACATATAATCAAATAGTTGAATTTGTTAGTGTAAGGCCATAGTGGTGAAAATTCAATAAACAACCGAATTTCTTGTTAAACTTCCAAATAGAACTAGATCTATCTAGGTTTTAATGTACAAAAGATTTCATGACGCCTGGAGGATCGCCCAAAGTATCACGCTTTGTAGAATTAATCAATGAATCAGTACATACATCGAATGATTAAGATATTGGAGACATAGAAGCAGTTAATAATAATTTTATAGTGGTAAAAAGAGGGTTTGTGAATATTCATTATTACTATATTCCGATTAGCCAAGTAGAAGGGTGGGATGGTAACGTATTGTGGCTTAAGATCAGTGAAGATGAGATAAAAAAAATATGAACAAGGTATAGAACCCGATCCTCATAGATACTATGTAAAAGATTATCCATATTACGCTCCAGATTATTCTCCTGCTGTAAGTTATAATGCAATAATGCCAATAATCCCCTCTAGATATTTTATTCCTTCAAGGTATAAGTCTACTCTAAAAAAAAGAATTATCAAATATAATACAATGCGATTTATGTCAAACACGCTTCGCTCTTATTGACAATGTTTCAGCCAAGATTAAAGTAAGATAACACGAATTAC
>JAKDMR010000328.1 GCA_030452275.1 Candidatus Nitrosocosmicus sp.
CAGTTCTCTTGTTGTATGATAATCTATAGAAAGTTAATTTTGGGATAGGCTCTTAATCAAAAGAATGTCTACATCATACTTTTTATCCTCCTATTATTTCATGATTGCAGATTAATACAAATTGTGACATTTAATGTAGTAATCTGTTACTGTTTTGCTTTGTTAAAATCAAATGAGATAGACCACAGCCTCTTGCCAAATGTAAATTCAACTAATTTGGAAAATTCTAAAACTGCAAGAATATTAAAGTATTGCAAACAGTTAGCAATCCCAATATATTTTTTCTGCAACATTAATCTTATGAATAAAATAAATATTCCAAATAATAACAAAAACAAAAAACTCTTTGTTGCATCAATTGCAATAGTGGTCGCATTAACTCTTTTCACAAGTCCCATAGTCGCTATGGATGATGCCTTTGCAACTAAAAAGAAAAAAGATGGTAATAAGGCCTCACAGTCGATATCTCGATCACAATCTTCAGTTCAAAACGCCTTGTGTGCTTCTGGTGCAACTACCTTCCTCTCATGTAACCATGTTAGCTTCCAAAACCAAAAGAACAGTGGAAACAATGCATTAGCGCAACAAGACGATGATGATGATAATGGCAACGGTGAAAACTCTACAGAACAAAGCATCAGCCAATCTCAATCCTCCAACCAAAATAGCCAAGTAGTGTCCGGTGGAGATACAATAGGTTCTGGTAACAACATCAACGTCCAAAGTCAAGAAAATACAGGGAACAACGCCGCCGCTCAACAGTGGATGTAAACAGGAAAACATCTTATTTCTTGTGATTTTCGTAAAAATCAAGGGTATCAAGGAGGGAGGTAATCAGGCAATGAATTGGCTTTTAATTGATATTATTATCTGCTTACTTTATTATTTATTTTGTATTTAGTAAATTATTTAGATCCGACAATGGAAATGGAAACAGAAACAAGGACAGGACTAGACATCTGGTTCAAACAAATTTACTATCAGTCAATATTTGAATTATTTTCATGAACTATGGAATATGGCAACTAAAATTAAGAAAATGTGATATCATTAAATAAAGTAGAACCCATTTTAGGACCCGCAATTCTCAAATAAAAATTATAAAGATTAATAGTTGCCTGAAATAATACTTTGTCGTATGATTGAGACTAGTCTAGGTGCATTCAAATTCAAATCTAATCCATCTATTTCCATTCTGCTTATTTTTGGATTGCTCATATCTTTTTATACAAACGCAAGCTTGATTTTTTTTAACGATATGAATTCTTTTTCTAATCTCGTTATGCCTTCTATATTCGCATTCTAGTGATAAATATACCTCATAACAAGATCCATTTCAAATTCAAGTAGCGGTAACAAACCTCCATGGTTCTTACATGTCTATTCACTGCTAGTTTCGTGGAAAGGGAAAGAAGAATTTGCTATGTCTTTTCAAAACGTAAACCGATTATTATATTTCGACTCTTGTACAAATGATCATTCATTCTTCAAACATTAGTTTTGCATTATTTTGCACAATCCAACTATTCCAATAACACCAATACCTGGAATGATCTTATTGATATCAAATCTAACATCTCTAAAGGAATCTACTAATCTAGGAGAAAAGATGAATTCGAATCCGAATGGCCCGGAATTAATTTAAGTGAGTCTTTCTTTTAAAAAATATCTGCGAAGGAATAATTAGAATCCACATATATTGTGCAAGCTGCAAATTTATAAACGCGATTCCAATAGAACTAGCAAATATTAGAGTAGGGATTATTCCCTGAATTATGTATAATTTTTTCTGATTGTGTGTCAGATCATCGTCTCTCAATAAGTTGTATCTGGTTGCGTGAATCCATATTAGCGAAAGCAAACTGCTAGTAGCAGTCAAGATTAGTGCATAGAGGACAAAAGTTGATATGTATTGATTTTCAAATCTCAATGAAGTTCCAAATGAGATCAAAGTAACAAAGAACAATAGGACAAGGTTAAGCCACAACATCACACTTTGCGAATCTTTTATCTTATTGAAAATCAAATGATATTTTATCCAAAAAATTCCTATAACAACAAAACTTGTGAAATACATTTCAAATTGAGGGATAAGCTGAAGCAGCCTGTTTACAACTTCAGGTTCAGAGAGATTATCGGGCAAAGTCGGTATTTGAATGGAAATAGCTATGAAAGTAATTGAAAAAGCAAATACAGCGTCTCCAAAGGATGTTACGTGATCTAGCTTAACATTATTGAGCGTAACCATTATTATCTGCACCTAATAGTTAACTTCAAATAAAAATGATATGATTACTCAATATTTGGTTATTTTGTTAAAAAAAGTATCTCAATAGTCCATTGAATGTTAATACCTTTTTAATCCTTGTCTATAGCAGCCAAGATCAGGCAACTTATTGGCTATCGATCTAAAGTATGATAGTTAATTTCTTTTTATGTATGAATGAGCCAACTAAATAGGTACGAAATATGTAGGCATCCGATTGATTTACCCATTTACATATCGTGATTATACAACCACTTTTCTTGTTGCCTTGTTCCAGTAAGAATTGAAAAGATCATGACACCATTTATGAAATGCCGGATCGTTACTTCTAAAACCACTATTAAAGTCCAATTTTCCTGTCATATCTGGAAAAGTTACTCCGGCTCTTTTTTCGTTTAACACAATACCTGCCTTAATATCTTTTGAGTCTGCGATCAATGCATATTCAATTCTTCCCTTGTGCTTTGTAGGTAGTGGTGGAGAACGAGTAATTATTTCATAGAAATCGGTTCCTCTTGGAATGATTACTCTTCATTTTACATCGCTGGTTTCTAGTTTCTTTCTTCCTACGTATTCATCACCCCCAATGGGGTGGTCTGTCATTAACCAAATGTATTCTTCTGCCTCGGTCACTGTTTGTTGTATATAAGATAAAAGGAGCCCTACTCTGTCTGTAAATTCTGAATAATATAACTCTCCGAGTCGTTCATTGAACTCTATTGGAAGAAATGACAAATCATGGGACAAAAAATATTCTCGATTGTTACTTGCAAATTTTAGACCAGGTAATAATCTTAATATGATTTTTCCAAATGATGTAAGGTTAAAAAATCCCTCTGAATCCTTTTCTATTATTTCTGCATTGCGCTATCTCATGAGATGTTTGGAAGCCTCTTGGGGGGTGGCAGAAATTTTGCAAGTAATTTGCGTAAGTCTTTGTTTATTTGTATTTATTTCGGAAAGCAGGGTTAATCTGTCCAAACTTGCAAGAATGAACAAAAGATCAGCTAAGTGAAGTGTCTTGATGCTTGTCATGTTTAATTCACAACATAGTCTTCATTT
>JAKDMR010000329.1 GCA_030452275.1 Candidatus Nitrosocosmicus sp.
ATTTAACGTAATAGACAGATGATGTAAAACCTATGATAACCATTGTAATAAAAGGCAAAGTCATATGATACAATAAATCAATGAGGTATCCGGGAGCACCTGGAGAAATTAGAGGTGTAGATCTTGCAGGAAAAATTTGTAGCAAATATGAAAACAAGACAATCATTATCATTGAAAACCACCACGGAGGTACACTCTGACTAGCAGAGGCAAGACCGGCTATCAATTTATCCGAAATTTTTCCTTCCCTCTTTGCTAAATAAGCTCCTAATACTATCCCTATGACTACTACAGTTATAGATGAGGAAGTAAACAACAGAATAGTATTTGGCAGTTTTTCAATTATTAATTCATTTACGCTGTTTGAACCATCATTGGTAGTAAAAAATCTGGAATTACCCAAGTTCAATGTAATTATTTGAAGAAGACTATTGCTGATTTTTTTTGGAGAATACCAAGGCTCGTCTAACCCCAGACTCTTAATTTGGATGCTAATTTGTTTATCGATGATTGACTGTCTTTCCTGTGGGTCTTGTAGCTGGTTTAGTCTTTGATTTTCAGATATGGAGTCGGAGAGAGAATTAGTTACCTGCATTCGTATATTATCTACCATTATTTTGTCAATAGTCGAGCCTAGAAGGAATATTGTAACTATTAGTGTAATAATTAAGACTAGGATTAAAATTGAAATTTTTTTTAACAGGTAAATGATGATGGTCATCAAGACAAATTCGTCTATATTGTTTTATTGAACCATACTCAAGGTCGGGCGATCAAGGTTTTTTCTTGAATGAGTGGTTTTGGCGAATCCGCAGAAGTAATGATTAGTTTTATTTTTGCTGGTCCGGGTATAAGTTCATGTGTCTGACTTGAATTCAAAGATATGGTAACAATTCCAGAATCATTCAGTTGAGTTTCAAGTTGACCTTTATTACTAGATTGATTAATAAAGTTATTATTAATCAGCGAAGAGCCTTCGACCACGACCTTATTATTTCTGTCAGAAATGAAATAATCAATGTTCCCCCCAAGACTATTTGAGCCATTAGATAGATTTTTTAAATCTAACTGTAAATTAAAATCATAAGGATCTCCTATTTTTAGGAATTTTGGAATATTAATACTATCAATACGTAGTTCAGGAGGGTTTTCGAAGTCAGAATATATCCCTGTTTTGAACGGGTAGGTGCTATCTCTAAAGGCTTGTAGTATTACAACCCCTCCTGTTGGATTGAAAGTTTCCAAATAATATGGTCCATTTCCAATGACGGCATTGTGATGATTAGTTATCCAATCTATTGATGACTTGTAGCGTTCAAGTGCATACTCCAAACTTACCAAACCTTTTAAAGGATTGGGGATATATTTTTCATTAGACATCTCAATCAATTCTTGTTTTATCATTTCAGCTTGCACCGGAAGATTCAAAGATAACTGATCAATATTTTTGATATTAGCGTCAGATTTTGAATAAGCTAATTTATTATCAGCAACTAATCGTTCTGTAGCGGCAGTAATCTCCCATGGTTCAGAAGGCCATAAAGTCCCGTAGGAGGGAACTAAATTTTTGTCATAATGCCAAAGATCAACATATGTATCAAAGGTACTGTTGTCATAAAACTTTATTCCTTTAATAAGCGATAAGGTTGGAAAAATTAAACTGGAATATTCGGCATCGAAGGTCTTATCCTTGTTTTTGGTATCAGTTGACCATTCGAATGGAAAATAATAAGAGTACAAGAGATCGTACTTATCCATAAGCTTCCCATTATGCCATTTTGAAAATAAAGGTTGCATCGTAACTTTGGTTAGTGCAGAATTACTTTGATTTTTGTTTTCATCCCAACTTTGATTGTATGGGTTCCAAGTAATGGCGTCACTTGGAACTATGACGGTATCAGTAGGTCCTTTTGAGAAAAGATTGGTCCATTTGTTCCTAGAGGGCTCAGGGTCGCCAGAATATGGATTAGATATCGTCGGAGTGTCACTGATAAGTGAATAAATAATCCTACAATAAAAATCTGTACAACCTTTAACATTGTTCCAGGCTCCTTGATAAACTTCCTTCATCCCAATATTGAGTGTAGAATTAGCGGTATCGTGTTTTATAGCATTTATCAATGACAACTTATTAGCGATACCAGCAGAATAGTCATTAATTAGGCCACTAATTTTTGATGAGGATATATATGGATCAGAGGATCTTGCAAAAAAGAGACGCACTGCTTCTTGCAAACCTACCGACTCCGCTTGTTGCAACAGACTATTTCGTTCTATTTCAGAAGTAAAATTGTTAAAAACTAGATTTTGTGTTAGATCATCAATTGTTGAATTAGAATATTGCCAAAAGCCTGGATTCTGAGACCCGGGCATATTTCCAAACCAAGGAGCATACATTTGACTAACAGTTGTTGGATTATACCTTGAGAACGAACTGGAGATGTATGATTCTGTGTATATATTCCATTCCAAATCTGCAGGGTTTGATCCATAAATAACCCTGTTGGCTTTTGTCAAGTCTCCATATTCTTTAATGACAGTAAATCCAACTTTTTCAATTTCAGATGCAACTAAATCACCAAATGATTTTCTTATCAAATCGTCATTTCTAATCAATATCTTAACCTGCACTGGTTTTCCGTTTAGAATATACTTGCCTGTTTGGTCTATAACCGCTCCTGCCTTTGTCATAGACTCCTTGATACTTTTAGTAGCAAAGTTTACGTCATAACGGATTTTCAATGGATCGACTACGGGCAACACATTACGGTATTCTGGAGAAGTGGGTCCATATGGATCTACAATAGGATTACCGAACCCCTGTAAAATATTATTTACAATAAAGTTTCTATCAATCAAGAAATTCATTGCGAATCGAATTTCTTTGATCGAGAGGGGGTTGAATGTTTGGTTTCCATGATAAGGATTTAATAACAAACCATAAGAAAGGCCTTCTTTCTCAAACACTTTTAGATTCGGGTTCTTTTTAGCTGATTCTACAAGTTGTAGAGGGATTTGAAAAAAGTAACTGTCAAGGTGACCATTACTCACTTCCTGGTATGCGACATTTTCATTAGAAAACCTTATGAATTTAACCTCGTCAGCATATCCGCCTGTCTGATTCGTCTGAGAAAAGGCATAATTATTGTAAGTGAAAAGACCCATAGTGAAAAGTGCAGTCAAAAAAGCCAGCACATGCAAGATATCCCTCATGAATAAAGTATTGATGGAATAATGTATTATAAATTCATTATTTTAGTTTCTGTCATTCCATCTGAGAAATACTATAGTATATAAAGAATCGTTTATTATT
>JAKDMR010000330.1 GCA_030452275.1 Candidatus Nitrosocosmicus sp.
ACATGAAGAACTATTTGTTGAGAAGGGTTTAGGAATATATGTTAAATGGTATATATTCTGTTAGTATCAAATATCTTATCTATCTGCGAGTCATTCAAAGACAACCTATACTGATAAATTATACCTTGTTTTTCAGATTGAGAACACTACATAACGGTAATAAGATTAACAAATTAATTCTATTACCAAATCTCATGAGACCTTTTCTTAAATTACCAAATTTCCAATTCCAAAACTGCTAGAGTATTAAACCATTGCAACTAGTTATCAAATTCTGGAATAAGTCATAGAAAATGATAAATTAGAAATGGCTATTAAGATTTGATTTAGTAAAATATATAAAATGTCCATATCTAAGGTCGAAAATGAAAAATAAAGAATTGGTATATATCTTCATTTCAATTCTTGCTTGTTTTAGTTTTATTTTTGCAAACGCCTTAATTAACAAAAGTATTAGTGCACAGGAAGATGAATTATTTAGCAGCAATACTCCGTTATTATCTTATAGAAATACCATTTATGGTATCGAAATTCAATATCCTGATAATTGGGAAAAGATAGATCCCACGCCCGATCCAGATATCCGAGCAATAGATGTTGTTAGCTTTTTTTCACCATAGGAGGATAGCCTAGATAAATGGTATTATGGCTTGAATATCTATTACGATGAAATACCCTATGATGCGGATATAGCTGAATATCTCAATGAAACAATAGATGTTTATAAGACATCCAAAAACTTTGAAATAGTTAGTCAAAATACTTCCTCCTTTTTGTCAGGATTACCTGCTTATGAGATAGTTTATACTTATACTTACGAAGATGAGGGTATTGATGGCATTGAAATTAAAGTTTATGAAATAGGGACACTTCTAAATAATAGTCAAGGCTATTTTATTAATTTCCAATCTGAAAAGTCCGACTATGATGCATATTTTCCTATAGCAAAGCAGTCTATCAACTCTTTTGAAATCGATAAGGTGATTGAAAAGTCTATTCCCATTACTCCTTCAACACCCCTTGGACTAGACCCCGGAAGAAATTTCTTAAATTACTCTAATCCCGAGACAGGTATCAATTTTTTGATGTATCCAGAAACCTATGAACTCCTAGATGATACTAAAGAACCCAGTTTCAGTGCCGAAAGTAATGAAGGCACAATTCTTCTGGAAATTATGTCACCGATCACTAGTGGCTTAGACGACCAACAAGAATACTTACAAATAGGTGCAGCGAAAAACTATGATATTCTGACAAGAAATGATTCCAAAACCTTTGTTGAAGATTATTTAAAAATGGAAAGTGATAACCCGTCATTTGAATTAGTTGAATCAAAATATTCAGATTTGATCGATGGCTTTGATACATTCAAGACATTTGATCAGAATCAACAGGTACCTTTGCAAGTAACTATGTATGCAATTCCTATTAGTGATAAAGTGTATTGGATAACAATTATAGCTAATCCTCAACAATATGATAAGTATATCCCCATATTTGATACAATGTTAAACAGCATAGATTTTGCAGAGCCTAAATCATCAATTAGTATCGATGAATACAGACCCAGTAATTTTACATTTAATGAAGCGAAATATGTTAAACTTTCACTTGATGAATGGAGAAGTAACAATATTGATGTTGTAGTACTTGTAAATGAAGATACTAAAAATCAGTCTTCAAAATATGTCACTATTGTAACAGAAGCAGTTCAAGAATGGTCTGATCTACTTAAGCAATATAGTAATAATTCAAATGTATGGAATTTTAATGTTAGAGCAGAGACAGGAAACCTTGAAACTGTACAGCCTTCAAATCCCAACACAATAATACTTGAGATGGTTAGTACGCCTCTAGAGTATAACTACTATGCCGATATGCTAGGGTTTGCTTCTCCACATTCTGAAGGAATTAATAAACCTGTGGTGGCTACAATTTTAACATCCTGTTCTGATGGATTTAAGATCTTGGATTTACCCGACGTGGATGTTTATTCCACAGCTATCCACGAGTTTGCACACACGTTGGGGTTAGGACATGCATTCAACATTGATTATGATTTAATGTGTAGTTATGATTAGTATCCAAATGGCGAAGAAAAGGAGACATGTGCGAATTATGAAACCACAGGTAAACTTCAACCATCAAAGAATGACATCATGGCCTTGTTATACAAATACGGTAATGATGGCTTTTCCTTACCTAATAGAGATTTATTTGGAGAAGGAGGAGGATTACGTCCGGTCTTCAAAATAACTGATGATGCAATAAATAATAATACTTCAAATGTTCAAACAGGACTAATTTTCAATAGAGACATAACTAATACTACTGATAATGAACGAGGTAATACAATCTTACAAATTTACCAAACAGGAATTATAGTCGATCCTCAAGTAGCTTACCATAATGAAATTGGTTTGGACTTTTTAGAAGGAGGGAAATATGATCAAGCAATACACGAATTTAATCAAGCTTTAGAATTAAAACCGAATTTTACTTTGGCATATATACATATAGGGATGACTTATGACATGATGGGCAAGCTGGACTTGGCCTTTCTCAATTTCGACAAGGCATTAGAAATTGATCCAAATAATTCTGATACCCTGCGAGAAAAAGGCTATGCGTTGATGAATAGTGGAAGTTTCGATAGGACCATTTCATATCTTAATGCCGCGATTATAAATAATTCAAACGATTCGCTTGCATTCAATAACAAAGGCGTAGCATTGATAAATCAGGAAAAATTTGATGAGGCTTTAGATTCTATCAATCAAGGATTAGAAATAACTCCTGACGATGTAACCTTACTTACCGATAAGGTTACAACTTTAATAGAGTTGAAAAATGTATCCGAAGCTCTGACTATAAATAATAAAATACTAGAATTGGATCCAAACAATCAAGATGCAATATATGTAAAAAATACATTAGAAACGAGTCAAGGTAATTAGATCAATTTAACTATTGGTTTTTTCATCACGCCTTCAACTCTTTTTCTTTCATGCCCTGTCAGGACAATCTGTGAACCCGATTTCCTAGTGAGATCTGTTAAGTTCCTATAAATCATAACTAGTATGTTTTCTTTGCTTAATCAAAAGTAATTTCAGTCCTAACCAATTAAGTTTTCTGTGCAATTTATTATTCGCTAATAATTGAAAAGCTATCGATTAATATACTAAACCCGAATTTGTTAACTACATGCCTTATATGTTTTTAGAGGATGACCTTAGTGGTGTGTCGAATAACTACTGTTCATACAAGCTATATAGCTCCTGTTATTAGGATAGACATTGTCTGATAACTCCAA
>JAKDMR010000331.1 GCA_030452275.1 Candidatus Nitrosocosmicus sp.
AAAAAGAATCAAATTTTAACGGAAGAGGAAGAAGAGTACAACAAAAATCATTCTAAAAAAGAAGGATAGTAGTTGAACATACAATCTGCAGGATAAAAAAGTACAGGATGATGAATGATGTATTTAGAAACAGGCTAATAGGAAAGTACGATAGAATATCAGATATAGTATCAGGACTAGTAAACTATAGAATAATGAACTCTTTAGGTTAGTTGGACAATGATGCATGATAGCAGATGGGGTCAACCAGTTCTAATTACGCAAGAGATCTATTGAATGAGTGATTAACAACTCAGGTCAATGGGCTTGTATAATAGAAGTAATTATATTTCTTTATCAACTTTATTAAACGGATGCAAAATTGCTTTAATGGTGCAATGGTAATAAACACTTGCTTGTTTAGTCCCATTAAAAATAATTCAGACTACTAGGACTGTGTACAATTTTCTTCTAATCTTCAAATTCGATGGTAATAACTATGCCAAATAAACAATGTTAATAAATTTGAATTATAGATATGGAATACCTTTATGTTGATGAGAAATATGACTCTTTTATTGACTTTAATAGAGGTATTTCCTGGTTTTTGACAAACTCTAGACCATGTGGAGGGTTTATTGCAGCCCTTATGCTTGAAGATATAAAAATTTACTTTACAATTCCAGGAATGGGTGCGCTGCATGCACTAGTTGATAATTTTCTTTACAGGTCTGTTCTAAATAGCATACAAATAGATTTAATAACCTCAATTAGAGTTCCAATAAATGGTAATAATAGGACTCTTGCAATTTATCCTACTGAAATTTATTTGGAAAAATTATCTTCCATCCCAAATATATCTAAAATACTAGTAATTCCATGGAACTAAAACGATATTACTGAATGGATATATTTCAACAATGCTACGAAATATTAGCTCTTCAGAAGCTTTTCTTAGGAACAATCCTTAAAAATACCAACACAGACCAAACCAATGTAGTCTGAGTGTGTTTTGTTTCTTTCAATGATCATAAAAAGATAGGACATCTTCAAGCTATAGATTTATCGTTAAATGAATAGCCCCGAATATGAAATTGCTAATATCAATTTTTCTACAAAAATGAATGATCCTCTTATGCAATTGGGTATATTATCATTCGTATGTTAATTTAATTAGTTACTTTAGTTAAGGCTAAATAATATACATAGAAAAATAAAATTATATGCTCGATTCTCCTTCCATCATCGTTGTTGATGATGAGAGAGAGCTACTCTCATTATTTAAAGAATTTTTGACTATGGAAGGATATACTGTAATTGCATTTACAGATCCAATCCTTGCTTTTGAATATTATCAGGAAACGTTTGATAAACACTCCTTGATCATAACTGATCTGAGAATGCCTAGCATGTGTGGAATAGAGCTAGCAAAAAGAATAAGAGAAATGAACGAAAAAATTAAGGTTTTTTAATTACTGCTTTTGATACCGCAGATTTGGAAGGACAATCGGATTTTAAGTTGGCAAAAATAAATAGGATAATTCAAAAACCTATCCGATTTCCAGAGTTAAGAAAAATACTTAAGGTCGAATTTGAAAATTGATCAGATGATAATTCGAATGGAAACTGTATTAATTCTTCTGGCTTAGTCATTCTTATATCATAAACAGACAATTGACCTGAAGTAAGTTTGCAAGAAATGGAGAGTTTAGGCGCAACTCACAAACGAAAACCGGTCAATTAAATCTCAACTTTTTTTCTATATCTTTTTCAATTTTTCCCTTATGACGTCCTCTAAGAATTTGGTAGCAGTGATACCTAGATCAATTGCTGCTTTCTTTACTTCTCGTCACATTTCCTGATCAATATTGATATTAGTAGGACCACGTTTTACCATAACCAGCTCATTATTAATTGAGTTTAGGTTTATCTCCATCATCCATACATATCTTTTTTCCGTCTGTGTAAATCCGTTTTTTCTCTCCTGCTTTTAAATTACATTTTTCAACGAATTCCTTAGGAAGAGTAATAATCAATGGAGCATTATCTCCCGACCTAGCACGTCTGATCATGACCATGTCTACCAAAATATCCTCTTACTTATTCAATACGCATTTAACTAACATTCGCTTGTTTTTCTTTGTACCTTCTTTTTTGGCTTCTAATCTCATATGACATGTTCTACAAAGGGTAATGAGATTTTCAAAGTCGTTTGATCCATCTTGTTTCCTTGGGACCCTATGGTAAATATCTAATAATGCTGCTGATTCAATTCTACAAATTTGACAAGTATGGTTATCTCTGATTAGGATTTGGTGCCTTAGTAATTCTCATTTCATGTTCGCTCATAAAGTATCAGTAGTTGTTTTTTTCTTTTTTTTAAATGTAATTCATGTCTAGTCGAAACTCTGGTTCTAATTCTTCTCGATCATCAGCTGACTTACCCATTATGATTGCAGCTCGTGATGTAGGAATAGATCAAACTATTGCTAAAGTAACTAGATTCTCTGAATCAATTAGATCAACAGGTGTAGAAATTAATAAATCTCCATCAATAGGCAGTATGATTACAATACTAAAGTTAAGATACTGTGGTTTGATTTTTATCTCTAGTTATCATCTAAACACAAATAAGTATTGATTTGATTTGAGTGTCTTTAGTTGAGAAAGCATTTCGCTCCTATCAATTAACAAACAATACGACCTTTACATGTTCCTCAATTTCATTAGAGATAGAGGTAATTTACTATCATAATTATTTTGGGTATATGAAATTTAGGATTGTATTAATTGATTTTGGTTAGACTATATCCCCTAATAGTTGCAATGGTTGCTAAATGATGAATATTTTTATCATTCCTAAATTCCTCTTTCTTCTTCTGGATGAAGGTTATAGTTTAGTAAAATAGAGAAGGCATAACTCTCGAATTTTGGGATATGCTTAGTTCTAGATGCAACCTTCTCAGGTCAAAATATCCTAGATGCAATTGAAGTGATAATACATCAACAGCAGATTTTATATCCTCTCCAAAAGACACTAAACTATTTCCTTTTATCAAAAAATGTAGGACAATTGTAAAAAGGAATAAAACTATTCTTATTACTATCCCTACTGAGATTTGCCACTTGCTAAAAATAAAGGAAGGCGATAACTTTCATGTCTATTGAGACATTGTTACTAATAAAATAATTGCAGAGAAATTATAGCCTTGATTCATTTAGGTTTACAATATACGGGAATTTAAGTAAATCCCACACGAAAAATTAATGTAAATAAATCTTGCTATTAATATTTGTTGAGATAGACGTTATTTTCAATGGATGAATTTTTGAA
>JAKDMR010000332.1 GCA_030452275.1 Candidatus Nitrosocosmicus sp.
GTTAAAACCACTATTAATAACAGAAATTCTAATCTAATTTTACACTTAATAAAAAGTTGTGAAAACTATGATCTAACCGGGAAAGAATCCTTAGAAACAATAAACAAGATATTGGATAAAGATATTTCAAGAAGAACCTATTACAACTACAAAAAGAAACTCTATGATAAAGACATTTTAAAACAATTGAAAAATTCAATGTATGACTCTCAAATGATGAAATGTCTCTTATTAGATTTAGAAGACACTAATAAAGATGAAAGTGAAAGAGCAGATAAACTAGTAGCTGAACAGTTACCTGAAAGAAAGGATATATTTCAAGATACTGCTAAGCAACAAACAGAACTAGCAAAAACTTATGAAATGACAAACTTCTTGATGGACAACTCCAAAAAGAAATTTGATAAACCTGTACAAATCTATAATTCAACACTGCTTTGTATCCTAATTCAATTTTCTCTTCATTGTTTAACGTTTTTAGCCAAAGTAGGCTATAGTGACCAGCGAATTCTATGTACTAAGGTAAACGAAAGAATCATCATATAACGATTTTCATAATTAGGATACAAAGCAATTCAACACCTAAAAGTGCTAATATCAGAGAGGAAGTTGTTAAATGTGGAAAAGAAAATTGCAATTATTGTCCACATGGACCATATTATTATGCGTATTGGAGAGACATTACAACTAAGAAATTAAGGAAAAAATATCTAGGAGTCATGGATCCAAGACAATGAATAATGTTCGGTTTACATCGCCTCGTGTCACTTCAATTGAATTAATTTCGATATTTGATCCAATAGTTTGATTTTTTGCACTTTTCAAAATATCTTAGGTAACTATGAAAACGTTAACCACATCTTCGTGACTTTTTTGAAAATTGCCATGTGAATGTTCAAAATACTTTTAGACTAATAGAGTAAATTGTGAATAGGAGCTGTACAGTAAACATTTGTAATGAGATCACATTATTGAGTAAGGATCATAAAATTTTGGATCATTCTAAGATTTTAACTAGTCCTGAAACACTTGTTAAATGATTGGATATTAGAACCTCAGCATCAATGCATTAATGTGTGATAATAAAGATGGTAACATCAATTAATATGTAGATTAATTACAGAAATTATAATAGTTTTTCAAATAATTGGACTAAATTTCCTGATTTTTATTTAAAAAGGAGAAAATTATAACTTTACCAATTCAATGTTAGATGAGCCTCAGATATTTACTATAGGGCATTCGAATCGTCAATGGGATGAGTTTACACATCTCTTAGAAGACAATAAGATAGCATCAATAGCTGATGTACGTAGATATTGAGATGTTATTTATGAAAATTTTCTTACCCATTTATACTATGCTGCACAATTAAATTGTATGACTGAAACCCAAAGTCAGAAAACTCTATCTGAATTAATCGTAGAAAAAAGGAGCGGAAATTCTGAAAAATTTGATGAGGAGAAGCTCGTAAGAGGAATTAGTAGGTCTGGCACACCTTTTATGCTTGCTAAGGATATTTCAAAATCAATTATCAACAAGTTGACTGAAAATCCCCCTATTGATAACTTTATTTATTCAAATAAAATTAGAGAATATGTTATAGAAGAACTCAAACAAAGAAATCAAGATACGATTGCTGAATCATACTCGGGGTATAGTAAAAATAAAGTAACATCAATCAAAGAAGAGCGACTAAAAAATACCAAATATGCCTCAAAGGGATCTCCGTCAATAATTACGACATCAAAACAGTTTGCAAAAGACAAGGATAATGTCTTTGGAAGAGGATCCAAGATCATTCCTTCCTAAATCATCTTCAATTATAAAGGTAAGTAAAACTTGCGAAATAATGATACTACACTAACGAAATAGTAACATATGCTAAGAGGATGTGAAAATGATTAATAAAACAAAACTTATTCTAGAGGTCTTCTAATCAGTTCTAGAAAGAAAACCTATTTTCTGAAATTATTGCATAGTTAAAACAAAGAGTTTTTATCATCTTTTTAGAAATAAGAGTGACGACAATTTCTCATAAAAATTATAATTAAGAAAGTAATAGTCATTTATTTTATTCATGGGGGTATCTCATCGAACCTTTCTGTCGCTCATCTTTTTCATGTCCAACCTGATTCCTCAAACCCTCTCTTATATCATCAAATATTGATACAAGATCCCAATTCTCTTTTGACGTATATATATAACGCTTATTTGTTGTGAATATGTTAGCAGTCACTTCATATCTTTTTCTATTGCCTTCGATATCTTTTGCTTTTATCCTACATCTTGCTTCTTCAATTTTAGGGGAAATCTTGTTTAGAAATTCTACTATGTTGTAAAATTTGGATTTTATTAATTCTGAATCAAACGGATCATCGGGCATTCCTATTATATAGACAGGTAGTTCACTCTGAGTTTGTTCTCCTAATAATGAAATTATGTCTCTATACGTAATTATTCCCAACATGTCATCTGAGGATTTAACTATAGTGTATGTTGAATTTGCCTTCAGTAATGAATCAATTGTCGATGTTATAGTATCATGAGGTTTTATCGTTACGACATTTTTGTCAGCTAAACCAATTATTTCTTGATCTGACTTTAACCCATGATCTGATCCTAATGATCTTCTTCCAATACTTTCAGCAGGTATTAGTGTTTGTATAATGTGGTCTGACGTTATCATCCCTTTTATCACTACATTTCCATCCTGCTGTTTTTCAACAACAGGTAGATGGTCTATCGAATCTTTTTTCATTATGCCTTTGGCAGTATCAAATTTATCTGAGGGATCCAAAGTTATCAACCCGGGGGTCATTATATCGGATGCAGTTATCATTTTTTGGAAATTCGTTTTTTTCTTAGAAAATGTTTCATAAATATGCTGTATAATTCTCTTTGACGATATCTGTCCTATTACTTCTTGATTATTATCTTGATCTACTACGGGAATTGATCTCAGTCTTTGCAAATTCATTAACCTTGCAGCGTTTCCTATATTGTCTTTCTCTGTCAGACTAAGAATTGGTTTTCCCATAGTTGATGATTTTAGCGTTTCGATGTGTGTGGAAGATAAAATATCTCTTATGTTTATACAAGAAATGGATTTACCTGGTAGTTGGATAAACACTTCATGAACATTTTGCTCCAACATCATTCCAATGATTTTAGATATTGTTACATCCTCTTTTGTTAATATTGGATCTTCTACAAATTCCTTTATGTTTTTATTATGAACATCCTTTAGAGATTCGTAAAGATTTCTACTAATTTCCTGAGAAATCATTTCATTATTACT
>JAKDMR010000024.1 GCA_030452275.1 Candidatus Nitrosocosmicus sp.
ATAAAGAGAAAGAGTACGATCGAAAAACTAGATTTGTATGTTGATTTTTAGTTACTGACACAAATAATAAAGATATAGAAATACTTGGATTACAATATTTCCTGATATTCAATGCAATCCTGTATCCTTTATGCTTTTATTTAATATGTCAAACATATTTGTATTACAACAATTCTTGTCATTCTATTCATTTTGAACATCTATCTGATCATTCCCATGTCAGATTCAATCTATCAGGTCAGCACTGATTTTTTTGATCGAATCCCCCTCATCATTTTCATGTTAACTAAATTAATGACATCGATTAGTTGTTTCATCGAAAAGTAGTTACTTTGTTATAGTTACTAATTTTTCTATTCACATTCTAACTCCTGTGCGACTTGCACAATACAAGTCAAAATAGATTTTTGTTCAGTATAATATTAACCTTAGGTTATGAATAATTCTAATCAGAAGTAGATATTGGATAAGAAATATTACAAGTTATCCTGTAGTTTTTACTACGATCTATTCAATTTCTTTATACGAAATTAAAAATATCACCAAATAATAGGATTAATTTGATAAAATGATGTTTCACTTTACATGGATGCTCGTGGTGTAAATATTGTTTTGTTGTCTGCCTGACGATACGCAACACTTGGAATATGTATAATTGCTTATTTGACATCAACGTCGATCCGCTGGTTGATGTCATATTCACCAATTCTTTGAACGGTTAGTTTTATTTCCCATTTACCTTCTTGACTAAGATAATTTCCGGTAGAGGAATAATTTCCTGCTCCTACTTTTTTCATGGTATCAACAAGCGGTCCCAAGTTCTTATCATGATTGTTAAATTCTAAAAATACATTCTTAATATTTTCAATCGCGGTACCATTTACATGATAGACACGGAGATCAAAGACATTTAAACCCACTTTAAAAGGAGTAATATCAAAATTAAGAACTACATTGTCAGCGGTCGTGATATTTGTAGAATAACCGGGCGATATATTTGACATATTTTGTTCTGATGGTTGTTGAGTTTTACTACTGTTATCTTTAACTGAAAAAACATATGAGCCTTTTGTTATATGGCCGTCGTCTTTAGACAATACAATCCAATTGACGGTATAAACACCGGGGATGACTTTAGAGGGGTCTAGAGTAACAGAAAGTGACTTAGCAGAATCAGATGCTCTCAAATCGTTGTTATCAATTCTTTCATTCATAGAATTCATAATTTTGATATTGCTTGCTCTCGGCTCTGGATTTTCCGTAAATGCGATAGTTACTTGGTCAGGTAAGGATGTTAAAGAATCGATTATTTCATTGGGTGCAGGCAAATAAGTGACAGGACTTGCGTGACCGAATACAGGTAATAATGATACAGATGTCAAAATCGGTATTCCAATTCCCACGATAGAAACCACAGTAACAAACAAAATTACTGAAAAATTCATACACTATTATTTACAACAAAGATATAATTTGATTATTGTACAACTGTGGAAGTCGGTAACGTATACGGTTTAAAAATTAATGGGTGAAATGTGAGTTTTCTTAGGACATAAGATCGTAAACATACAATTTTACATTAAAATTTGTAGAGTTAATCCATACGTTCGAAGATATACAACAATTGTTATAATAAACTTTAAACATTAACTCTTAATGAATAAAAATCATTTGATTCTTTTGGGAGCTGTAATCGCAGTCTAGATGTTGGCAGATCCTGTATTGCAAATGTCATATGCTCACCAAAGAGCACTTTTTAACATAAACGGGAAAGATTATTTGTTTGTCATTGGTTCTGCAAATGAACCATTATATGTAGATGACAAAACTGCAGCTACACTTGATGGATACTGGCCAGATCCTTCAGATCCGACCAATAGTAGAGCGAACGGGACCCAACCAATTACTGGACTAGAAAACATGCTAAAGGTGGAAACATTAGCAGGTGACAAGAACAGGACATCTAATTTGGATCCTGCATTTGGCGAAGTAGGAAAATACGAAAAGACATTTTATCCAACAGTTGCAACAACATTTGACTATAGAATTTATGGAAACATCAATGGAACGAACTTTGATGTAACATTCTCATGTCAACCAGCAGGAGGTGAATCTGCACCTTCTGATAACTCTACAGTCGACATTTCAGAAAATGTGGCAAGAAAGGCACTGCAAGGAGGTTTTGGATGTCCTGAAGATAGAGTAGGATTCCTCGAACCATATATTTCACAATATGATCTAAGCCAACAACTGAATAGGACTTTCACCTAATTTTTTTATATATTTTTATAAATATTGTAATACATATTGTGCTTTTGAATAATACTTGTTCTTATTATCTCACTTGGTACATCATTTGACCTCTTAACTAATATTCCAAATTGCCATTGCTTAGATAGGATCCCATCACCGCCTCATCCTCAAAGGCGGTAACGTCCACAAATAATGCAATAGTTAAGACAGTATTGATTGTATCTCAGGTAGTCATTACAGGATTAACCTGCAACAAAAGTTTTTTATAGATTTTCAAACTAGTTGAGGAATCAAATATTCAATATTCAATACTGATGGGAGAAAGGAACGGTCGTGGGTGTTTTTGGCTATGGAGACAGGATATCTTAAAATACATAAAAATATTAATGTATAGTCCAATACGATTCAGAAAGGCGTTTAATTTGATCCAGATAGATGAAGACAGAATTTTTGATATCATTAGAGAGCGAAAGCCTCGTTCCGTAGCTTTGAATGGTCCTGAACCCTTATTACCAAAAATCCAAAAAGTCTCTGAAAGAATCGAAAATGAATTTAACATAATATCATATATAATAGGAGAAAAGAGTTGGGGTTCTTGTGATCTTAACACACATGCTGCAGAGATGCTAGGTGCAGATATATTATTTAACATAGGGCATACGATAACTATAGAAAATTTTGGAGAGAAAGTATTCATGATAGATGCTTTTGACACCATAGGGTTTGATAATGTTGCATTAAAATGTGCAATGGAATTAAAGGGGCGATTTAAAACTATATCATTAGTTACAGACAGTCAACACTTGCATCAAATCGACATAGTCAAAAAGATTTTTGAGGATAACGGTTTTGTCGTGGTAAAAGGGAAAGGTAAAGGACAATTGAATGATGCACAAGTCTTTGGTTGTGAATTTCATCCACTACACAACATCAAAAGTGAAATTGATGCTTTTATTTTTCTTGGCCAAAGTAGATTCCATTCGATAGGGATAGCCCTTTCTACAGAAAAACCGACATTCATGCTCGATCCATATTTTGAGGAATTTTTGCAAATCAATAACGAAGCAGAAGTTGTCAAGAAGAGAGCAATACTCTCTGTGTACAAGGCACTCGATGCAAGAACGTTAGGGATAATAATAGGGTTAAAAGAAGGACAATTTGCAAATATTAAAGCTTTGGAATTTAAGAAAGAGCTAAGCAAATTAGGAATTAATATACAATTGATAGCTTTGACCGAGATTTCAAATGAGAAGTTAGAAAATTTTAGAGAAATTGATGCTTTTATTCAAGTAGCATGTCCACGACTGGGAACTGATAATTATTTTTCCAAACCAGTACTATCAATTCCACAAGGAGTAGCTTTGATAAAGTTATTGAAGAAAGAACCCATCGAAGAATTTTTCAAAATTCAGCATTGGTTATAGGATAAACTTGGATAACACCACAATTCCGAAAACATTTAATATTGAACTTGTGGTAGCATATCATATATATCTCTTCGGCATGATTGACATTTTATTAGGAGATTACCAAGCTTGTAATTAGTAGAGTTTAATAAAAAATAAACCATAGCACAAGTAGCATTGTTTGGTTTTTCAAACAGTAATTAATATCTCGAATAATTGTTGCAGTAGAATTTGTAAAGATTATATTTAATCATCTGTTATCATAAGCAAATTTATGGTAGTTATATCAAAAAGGCTTTCCCTGATAATATTTTTTGTTGCAGGTTTCATTTTTATTGGAATAGGTATTGCTTCAATTATTGATTCGAACATCCCTAGATATGTGGAAATTACTGAGATGATAAAACCAAATCAATCTGGAATATTTACTCCAGATATGAATTCGGGTAACATTGCAAATATTTATGTCAATGGATCTGAATCTACAGTGCTAGTGATAGACCCCAACAACAAGTTGATAATGAATAAAACTAGAAATATCGGAGTACTGAATGAAACTGTTACGTCAGAAGTAAATGGCAAGTACAAAATTCAGGTTATTAATGAAGGAGAAAACACATTGAATTTGAACTTAGGGGCATTTTCGAAGGCTAGTCCAATTGCGTTTAGTGGCCAAATGATGTTGATCATAACTGGTATTGTAGTCATAGGATTAGGAATCAGAACCAGAATGCAGTAATAACTACCTTATTTCGTCTTTCTTATACGAACCTAATAACTTAAAGAATATAGTAGCGGACTTGACAGATAAAAGAGACGCAGATATTTTATCATTATTAACGTTTCCCTCTAAATCTACGAAAAAATAATACTCCCAAGGTATATTTTTCGTAGGTCTTGATTCAATTCTTGTTAAATTAATGTTTCTTAATGCAAACTCTTGGAGAATAGAATATAATGAACCAGGATTATGAGGGATAGTAAAAATAACTGATATCTTATTGTGATCAGCTTTCTTATCATAACTCTTAGAAATTATTAGAAATCTAGTAAAATTATTAGAATTATCCTCGATATCTTCTTCCACAACCTTCATGTCATAGATTTGGGCGGCATGTTTGCTAGCTATAGCTGCTGCGCTAGTATTATGAGTTTCTTTAATAAATTTAACAGATCCTGCAGTATCGTACATAGGGATTGATTCTAAGTGTTTCTTTTGAATGTATTTTCTACACTGAGCCAATGCCTGTGGATGTGAGTAGACAACAGAAATTTCGTCTGGAGACGAATTCTTATTGATGATTAAACAATGGTGTATTTTCTGATATATTTCCCCGATAACGTAAAGAGGCTTTTCAACTAGTAGGTCATAAGTTTCATTTACACTTCCTTCTGTAGAATTTTCAATAGGAACTACTGCCAGATCCACAGTAGAATTTTCAACACCATCAAACAATTCACGAAAAGATCTACAGGGAATGAATGAATAATTTGGATCAGGATATTGAATGCGGGCAGATGCTTCACTGTAAGATCCAGATTCTCCTTGAAAACCTATCTTGAAGGCATTCATGTCATAGGAAATTGTTTGTCATATAAAATTGTAAATGATTCTTTTCCATAATCAATTGAAACTTTCCTGTCTTCAAAGTTACCACAGGAATTGCATTTTAATCCTCCTGGTACTTTTACAAATTCATTTCCACAAGAAAAGCAAATTGTATACACAACTCCCAAGTCTCTGTCCTCTAACGTCAAATGAATTGAAGAGTTCAATAAGCTGAATACTCTTCCTCTTATAATATCACCTACCTTAAAAACAAATTTACCTTTATAACTTCTCTCACGCCAACCTGAACCATAGTTTCCCCCTGAATTAGACATACGAGTGGAGGCTATAGCAGAAAAACCAGATTTAGAATATTTTTCATTGATATAAACAATTCTTACAGATATCATATTTCCAAACAGCATATCGATGTATCCAACAACAATATCACCAATCTTAGGTATCATAGGTGGATTTTTTTGTTTGACATTCAAAATACGGTCGACCATATTAGCGCTAGATTTTCCAATAACAGAAGATCTAACCGCACCCTCATCTAAATAGGTGTTTTTACCCGCATCAAATTCTTCAATTATGGCTAACGATTTTCCAGGAATAATATGATCAATTTCATGAGTTTTATTCAAATCAAATCAAACGATATTTGTATTCTAATAGTTATAATTGTTACATTCACTTAGATATCTATTGGATCATTTCGAGCATTTCTATTGCTTGTCTAGTTTCTTTGACATTATGAGTCCGTAGCAGAGAGGCGCCATTCATCACGCTATACATCTCAGCAACAATTGAAGGAATTAGTCTATCTTCCACATCTAAACCAAAAAAAGATCCTATAAACGATTTTCTTGAAATTGAAACACATATTGGTTTTTTCAAAGACGTTAGTAATTTGATATTGGCAATTATATCGATATCACGCACGTACCAATCCATTCCCAGAGTTTTGGAATAAAATGGATTGAATCCTTCTTTTCTAAAAAAACCTATTGAAGGATCAATGATCAGTTTGTCATCGTCGATTTTAGATTTCTTGGCAATTCTAATACTTTCAGCTAATAGAGAACTAGTATCCTGTATATCACCATCACCATGAAGATTTTCCCTATCTGACAAGTAAGCACCAAGGATTACAGGTAGATCTTGTTCATAAGCCAGACTGGGCATTCTTTTATCATATTTTAAACCAGTAACGTCGTTAATCGCATTCACCTCTAATTTTAATAAGGATCGGATTACGTCGGATCTAACTGTATCAACAGATATTGGAATATTGCTAATTTGTCTAATAGATGATATGGCATTGTACAATCGTTTTGATTCGAGATCCTTTGGAACCAGTGTTTTCAAATATGGAGCAGTTGACATACCACCAACATCCACTATATCGACCCCATTATCTTGCATTCTAATGATTGTATCTTGAATCTCGTCCTCTTGACGTCTTATCGAGTCTTTGTAAAATGATTCGGGACTCACATTTATGATACCCATAATCCGGGTTTTTCCATAGGGAGTGACTGAAATATTGCCCACAATTGTCAACAAATAAAAATAGATTTTTTTCTTTTAAAAACATTCAGATCAGTCCATTAAACCATTATATGATTTTCAAATATAGACCAAGTATCACAAATTATAGAGAATTTTTTGAAAGACTGGCAAAGGCCCAGAAAGGAAAATAAAAAGAATTCTCTATAAATACGACTAACTATTGCTATTAATTATGGCAATTGATTCAACATTTATCACCATTACTAGGGGATGAATAAGTTTTACATTGAATTTAATCGGTAAAAAGGGTTTTTTGATTCAGTCTACAAATGTTAGATTAGAGGAAAAAGATGCAATTCCATCGAATAGGTAGCAAATGTTAATATTCAATTCAATCAATTCGATTCCTTTTCATGCAGCTTAAACATAACAGTTTATGAAAGCCAATTAATAACATAATATTAACCACTTGAATATTACCTTAAGCATAAATTGCAATGAAGGACTTTGGACTGTTTTACACAGGTCAATCATGAACTTGGTTTTTTGTTCTCGTTATTTTCGTGTATTGGCTGTTAATGCTATGACGACGATGTTCTGAAAAGCTTTGAAAAGAAACCACTAATCGACGGCATTATTTTTTCCATGATTAAATTATCAAAATCATCGGTATGTGGATCTAATGTAAAGATCAAGAGATATTCTAATCTATTTTTTTGATTTGTTATTGGTATTGTAATCCGCAAAATTTTTTCATAAAGAGAACAGGTATAATTTAGTTTTCCAAGTATATCTTGCCATCTTAACCTAGTATACTGTCTGGTAGAGGCAGTGATAGCATATTGCTCAGTTTCTTCATCGCTTAAAAGTGGAATTATTCCTTTACGTTCTGCAGTAGTAATGATTATTCCATGCTTGTCAGCAACCCCAATGAATCGTATTCTCGAATCGATTTCCACAATTTCATTGCAAAGGTTTTTGAATTCGGTAACATATTTTTCCATGATTGATTATTATTGGTGTTTCAACAATGTATTATTTTAATTTTTTTCATACAGTATTTGTCCCTTTAGTTCAATTTTTGTTATCCTTGAAGCTGGGATTGTTTGAAAATTTTCGGACATTAAAATGAAATCGGACAAGGTAATTTGTTTATAATCTTCGTAATCCCTATATGTTACAAGATACGAGGAAGCATCATCTGCATAGAGTGCTTTACTGATAATTTCTTCTAATTTACCCTTCTTAGCCATTAATTGCAATTTATTTACATATCATATATACGCCATCAAACGGTTGATCATTAATCATACTAGCCAAAATAATCATACAAATCAATAGATTTGGATTAATTTGAAAATGTTTTCTCGGCATATTATGTTTTCACCTGATCTGTGTTGAGTACACGGATGTATGATTATATACGATTACGGGTAGGCTTTTTATAACCTGTCGTATTGGTTAGTTCTAATCAAATCCATGTTATGTGTTTTTAATGGCATAAAAGTAGTGAACTATAGATTCAATGCTTCACAACCGAAGTTAACCAGTTCTGAAATTAACAATAACATATTTATTTCAATAACAAATTTTCAAAAGTTTTAATATTGAACTTCGAGGTAATGTAATAGGCAAGCTTAGTATGACTCACTGTATAGCAATACATTCCTATAAGGGAGGCACTGGTAAGACCACCATAGCTGCAAATACCGCAGCATTACTTGTAAAAATGGGGAAAAAGGTTGCCATACTAGATTTAGATGTCTATGCACCCAGTTTACATAATTATTTTAAGATAAATCCAAAAAAATGGATAAACGACTTTTTGGATAATAATGCAGATATTTATGAATCAATAATTGATATGACTGAAATTCTTTTTAAAGATGACCAAAAGCAGAACAATTTTACAGGGAGACTCTATACAGGATTCTCTAATCCCAGCAGAGACGCGATATTTAAATTTGAAATGGGTAATGGAACAGACTATTGGAAAAAACAGTTTAGGAAATTAGTTTTTCTTAGAGAACAAATTATTACCAAGCTCGATACAGATTATATCATAATTGATACGAGTCCAGGGATAAGACATTGGTCCATTAATGCCCTATCAATAGCTGACAAATTAATACTTACTATGAAAATGGATGATTTGGACATTGAAGGAACTAAAAAACTGTTGTTTGAAATTTATACAACATTTGTACGATTTGGTGCTATTTCTTATATATTGCTCAATAGGATATCAGGATATTGTATTCCGGCTACTACATCCGATTCAAATATCGAAGAAAACCAAGATCATAAGAAAGTTTTGGAAGAACTTCATGCCGTTACAGGTGCAAACTCTCTTTCTCCATTACCATGTTATTGCGACATACAATTTAGTCCTAGAGAGTTTTTGACAGTAATTAACAATCCAAATCATCCATTTTCTTTAAAATTAAGAAGCATAATAAGCGAAATGACAAATGATACTTAGAATAACAAATATTAATTTTAAATTAGAGGTCATATCAGTAGAATTACAATAGAATGAGCAAGAAGAAAAAGAATTCAGATATTGATGGTAACAAGAATAACACTTCTAACAAGAATGATAATAACGATAATAGTTATTTTGCAAGAGGTCGTAAGAAAAGAAAACAATATTTAAAAATAATAGTTCCTGTTGTTGTTGGGATAGCAGCTCTTGCGATTGTGTTAGCAATATTTTTTCCCAGTGAAAATGTAGCAGCCAAATATGGTGCTCTAGGATCAGCACACGAGCATGCAGCATTATTGATCAACCTAAATGGTACAAACTTGGACCTAGCACAACAAAAATACATGGTGAGGTCTAACTATATTCATGTAGAAAGCTACAATGGCACGCTAGATGGAACAACAATCCATAAACACTCATCTAATGTTCCAATGGGTGAATTCCTTAAGAGTATTAGAATGGACGCTTCCGATGAATGTTTCGTTACAGATAGTAACCAGCGCTTCTGCGATAACGACCAATATGGACTAAGTTTCTATGTTAATGGTAATGAAACTCAAGACATAATGAGCTATGTAATAAACGATGACGACAGAATATTGATAACATATGGAAAGGAAAATACAACTGAGACAAATAGACAACTACAAGAATTAGACAGTCTTCCAATCAATAAATAATAATTATCTCAATCTCCATTTTTTATTAGGATATTTAGCTTATTCATTGGAAAGTAAAATGATAGTCATCTTATCAATTCAATTCAACTGGAAGTGTAGGATTATTACCCCATTCTCCCCAAGAACCAAGAACCTAGGTACATTCTTACATTTGGATATCCAAGTTGTTTAAGAGCAAGATAAGTATTTGCAGCCCGGTAACCACCTTGACAATATGTTATAACTTCTGTTTCTTTTGATATGAAGGAATATAACCTTTCCAAAGCGTCAAATTTCAAGAATTTCTCATTGCTAAGATTATTTGACCACTCAACATTAACGGATTTAGGTATATGGCCCCGGTGAAAAGCACGAGCAACAGATCCGTTGTATTCGGCCTGGGAACGGCAGTCAACAATTATCGTATGCTGTGAATTTTCCTCCACACAGTTTTTTACATATTCTAAATCAGCTAATACAGCACTATTCGTATAAAAATTGAATGATGAATGTGAATATTGATTTGTCTTCATTTCAACTGGATATGTATGTTTTGACCAGTTTTCAAACCCACCGTCTAATATAAATGAATCAAGATGAGAGAAATAATTCAGTAGCCAAACACCCCGGGAAGCAGTAGGACCTGAAATATTATCATAAAAAATAACTCTATTTGATGGATTAATGCCTAGATAATTTAATAGTAAACCCGTTTGTTTTTCAAATTGCAAAATTCCCATTGTAGAGGTATCAAACCAATGGAAATGCATCAAATCGATATTAATGGCCCCAGGAATATGACCCTTAGTATACTCAGCGAATGATCGAGTGTCAACAAGTATCAAATCAGAGGGTTGACCCTGGAGTAAATCAAGTAAAGATTCACCATTTATAACGGTGTTCAAGGACCTAAGTATACATAATCTTATAGATAATGCTTTCTAGAAGCCCAAAGATAAATTTGAAAAAGTTTTTAATAAAAAGTACTAGAATACATAACGGGCAAGAAATGGCAAGAAAAGCGGCAAAGGCAAAATCTGAGGAGAATGGTCTTCCCGAATGGGCTGACAATGAACTGAAAAATGCAAATTTTCAAATATTAGACACGATTAATAGAACAGGTTATTTTCTAGACATCAATGAACAAACCAAAAAAGCAGATATCCAGCTCTACGAATCACTACCCGACGGTAGAACAATAATTGAAGAAATCGATTTAGTAGATGATTTGAAGGTTTCAGAACTTATGAAAGGTTTTGTATATGAGTATAAAATCAAAATATCAAAAGCCAAACTAAGTGATCAGTTATGTGAATTATTAAAAACCAAGTATCAAATCGATATGGATGAGATTTTTAAATTTGATTTGGAGAGTGCACAAATGATGGATGTAGAATCAGATTTTGATCCAAATAAGAAGGACAAAGATGAAGATGAAGAGGAATAATAAATTCAATTCAGCCAAGATTTTTACGAAATTGGCTCTCAATAATTGAATCAATTATCACAGGAAAACAACCTTTGAACGGTACGGACAATCCAGCTATGGTGGGTACAAAAATTTGAAATGAATTAGATGTTAATGAGTTTAATACCGCCTTGGAAACCGTTTCCGGATTTAGCATATATTTCATTGGGGTTTTATTATTAAAATATTCATTATTAAAAAAATTGGTCTTTACACCTATTGGACTAATAACAGATATCTTTACGCCTGTTTTTCGTAATTCACGGCGTAAGGACTCAGAAAAACCCAACATGGCAAATTTTGATCCACAGTATGCGGCCATCCCAGGTATACCAAAACTGCCAGCTAAGGAGGCAATATTAATTATATGACCACTATTTCTCCTAATCATTGAATCAAGAAAAATTTTTGTAAAATAAATCATGCCAAAATAATTAGTGAAACTGACTTTTTCAATTTCCTCAATGGATGTTTTTTCAACCTTCCCAAATATACCAATCCCTGCATTATTGATTAAAACATCAATGTACCCATATCGTTTGAGTATCAGATCACCAACGCGCTTAACTTCTTCTTTTTTGGACACATCACAACTTAGCGGCAGTATTTCAATATCCCTTTCCTTCATAGATACGATAGAATCATTCAGTCTATCAATATTTCTGGCAATTAGAATCAAGGACTTCAAACCAAATTGTGAAAAATCACTTGCGACGCATCTACCTATTCCACTCGATGCACCAGTAATAAGGACTATCTTGTTTTTTAGTAGGTCTGTTAACATCTTCACCATATAAAAAAGAAATAATCAATATTTAAAATACTATCAATCAACTCTACTATCAGCTGTAGCGGAAGATGGGGAGGTAGATTTTGAATAATTAGTTCCCAATGCTAACCTCATCAATGCAATCCACATTATTACTAACGGCAAATAGTAGGAAGCAATCCTCCATGCAATTATGACGTTTAATTGATTGATATCATTTACTATGTTACCAATTTGAGAAATGTCATTCAGTTGATTGATATATGCCCATAATCCCCATTCAGCTAAACCTGAACCCCCTATTGTGATGGGAAGGGTGCCCAAAATTGTAGAAGAAGCCGTAGCCATAAATGACAAAAATAGACCTATGTAAATATCTACAGAATGTGTTAAAACTAGAAATGAAAGACCTTGGAAAATAAATGCGACCACTGTAATTGCAATGCCCACGGAAAAAATTTTTACAGATTTAAATGAACTGAAGTTTTCTCTACTCATTATGCACAAATCATCCAATGCTTTATTAACAGAATTGATCCCCCGTTGAGCTTTTTGTTCTGAAATAAATTTTTTCACCAATTTTAAAGAAAATGAAGGTAATCGGATATTTTTTTTTGCTGAATATATCAAGATAAAAAACCAGAATCCAAGTGTAGGGGCAGCGATCGCAATAATTAACAGACCAATAAACATGGAGCCGTTAGCTATTGCAACAAATCCAGCGATAAAAGCTAAAATCGTACCAACAAATACATCAGCAATAATTTCCATGGTAGTAACCCATGCCGCTCGTCCCGCTGGCACACCACTCTTAGTTAAAAAAGCAATTCGAACTAGTTCGCCTCCGATATAAGAAGGAGTGGTTTGAGTTACAAATTCTCCGGCTAACCTGGCAAAAATAATTTTCCAAAATGAACTGACATTCTTTCCAATAAATTTTCGAACAAAATAATAAAACCTAATTGCTTGAAGAAAAATTCTTATCATTGTTGCGAGAAAAGAAAGTAAAAAAGGGATAATGCCTACAGATAAAACATCATTTAGCGAAACAGGAGTAAATAGAAAAATAAGCATTATAGGTATAACACTTACAAGAATGAAAATTATTCGCCAATTCAAGGTATATCAACTAGTTCAAAAGAAGGAATATAATAATCATACAAGTATAACAATAAAATTAGAATAGC
>JAKDMR010000333.1 GCA_030452275.1 Candidatus Nitrosocosmicus sp.
CCTTTGCAGATAATGATCCACTGTGGTTACCATTTGGTGATACAAGATCTACCAATAGTAATCATATCTAGTATAGATTCCAAAGTATATTAATAATACCCGTAATTTGGAGATATTCTTCAGCGGATCTGGACCCTTTTGGAAAAGGTTAACCCCTCTCCCTCCTCTTAATAATGACTAATTCAATTAGAATGTTCTAAAAGGATTATTTAGATAATTTGATCAAAAATGACATAGAAGTATTTTCATGTTCATGATTTGTCATTTCTCCTCATTACTTCCACCCATACTAGTAAGATTCGTTCACATTCAGGATTTCATCCAATATACTGGTGATTGATAACATAGAATAGCTATATACTATTTCTATAATATCCCCGTTGACTAATTTGGATTTCAATAAATGTTCTAAAATTGTAAGAAACTGTGACCTGCTACCATCCTGTTTGTTTCTATCTCTCTCTTTCTCTCTCTGGAGCTTTATAGTGGTGTTTTCTAAAGCTTTTCCCAAATAAATCTGAGTCCATTGTTCCATTAATTGAGTCATGTTCATGAAAACGGAATTTCTTTTACACGGTCTCAACAATGCTATGTATGTTATCAAGTGCGGTAAACGACTACAGTGCCATGAAAAGATTAACGCAAAATAATGAATAATGAATAGTGTCAATAGTTATTTTATTTGTTATTCTAGTTCAAGAATGCTGTTTACTATTGAATTAATGGTTCATGTGAAGGAATCATTTATAATAGAAGTTGAAATGATGATTAACATGAACCAAAAACGATATTCATCATGATATCCTTAAGAGATACGATATGTATATAGTAATATGGTCTTAGAAAAAAATTATAATAATAATCACCTTCCCCTTATGTCGTCAGATTCTCTGCATAAAAGCACTATAATCAATCAAACTAAAAATGAACATATGGTTGTCCTTGCTGAAGAACAATCAACTGAAGATGTAGAAACATCTTTTCGTCAAAGATACTCTCAAGAATTAAGAACTAAGAAACAACAAATATATGATATAGAAAGAGGATTTAATGAGTTAGACGACGAAAGAAGAAGTGTTAGACAGCAAATGATGCGAACTCCTGGACGAAGAGGAGAAATTATAAAAGAAGAAGAAATCTCTAAGGAATTTAGCCGGAGATTTTATAAAAATCCAGAGATACGTGCAAAATAGATCTCCTTCAGTATCTCGTAATATCATAGTTTTTACCAGTTTGTAGAATTGTATTTCATGTTAGGAATGTTTATTCATATTCTGGTAACGATATCAATATGATCTAACCTTGTTTATAGCAAAGATCGTCAGTAGGGGTTTCTAAACATACCTTGAATCTCTTATCAACTCTGACCGGTTCACTTTTTCTTTAATTTTGTGATTTTTACATTGTATAAAATATACTGACTATCAAAATTTGAATTGGTAAAATGTGTCCAAATGATATATCTATTCAAAACAAGGCTAAAGTTTCAACTAAATATACCCAAAAGTTAAAACGAAAAGATTTTGGCCATTTTAATTCATACTTGTAATATATTACTATTCACAACGATCACCAAATCTCAAGATTTGGTGAGACATGATGGTTAGATAATAAAAGAAGGCTTTGATAGGTTCTATCGCAATTACTTTGTGTCTAGTTTTCGTCTGATTATATATACCATTTAGTATTTTTTTGATAATCCTTAATAGTGTATCATGTATATTTTAAGTTGTGAGTAACATGAATAACATTCAACTGTTAATGTGTAAGAATTGTGCCCATTCAAAAAATGAGCATAGACAACAACCTAGTGGCCCAAGATTTTATGATCATCGCTGTTTATTTTGTAAGTGCCAGCAATTCACATAAAGTATTTTTTGTTTAATATCCATTTTTCTCACCAATGACATAATTACCCACTTCTACTTGAACAAATGTGCATTTCTATGATATTTCTAATTCATACTGCTCATAATCTTGCCATTTTCTTCAATTTTCTATATGAGACTAGAATTGTAATTGGCTTGCTTTTTTATTAAAATCGCAGATCATCTATATATAAATATGAAATAAGCACATCTCAGACTAACATCCCATTAAGCATTGCTTTTAATGTCCTATTTAAATACCTTGGAAACAACCGTATTCAATGTTTATACCAATTCTGAGCGACATCATCCCAAAAGACAAATTCTATGTTAACGATCTATCCCATTGAAGTCCGAAAAACCCGAAATCCTAAAAAGATATTCAGATAATCCTATACTTATTCCCAATAAGAATAATTGGTGGGAGTCCGAAGCTGTTTTTAATTGTGCCATATTAAACGATGGAAAAAAAATTCACATGCTTTATCGTGCGATTGGTGAGTATGAGCACTACCTTTCAAGAATAGGATATGCATCTAGTGATGATGGTTACCTCTTTAGTAGGCGTGATGGAATAGCGTTTAATCCAACATTAGACTACGAAAAATTCGGTATCGAAGATCCCCGATTGTCCGAAATTGACAGCCAAGTCTACATTACTTATGTAGTATTACCTGATCGTCCAAAAAAAGGTCCAATGGTATCAACCGCATTAGCAACCACTAGAGATTATTCCAAATTTGAAAGACGGGGCATCATTACAAATGAAGGGATGGATAACAAAGATGTGGTTCTTTTTCCAACCAAATTACCCTCTAAAAATACCATTAATAGTGAAGAGATGACGTATTTCTGCTTGCATAGGCCAAGTTCTTGGGTAGGTGACGCATACGGAATTGATAAACCTAGTATATGGATTGGAGAGGGGACTACATTGACAAGTTTTGAAACGCATACTTTGCTCATGAAGCCGGAACAAAAATGGGAAGAACTAAAGATCGGTGCTGGTTCTCCGCCTGTTAGAACAAAATATGGGTGGTTAGTGATATATCATGGTGTTAGCGCAGACAGAACATATAGTGCTGGTGCTGCACTTCTGGATTTAGAAGATCCTTATAAGATAATTTCTAGAAGCAAAGAACCCATTCTAGTACCCACTACTCAATATGAGAAATATGGTGATGTAAACAATGTTGTCTTTCCTACAGGTGCTTGTACCATCAATGGAGAACTTTTTGTTTATTATGGTGGTGCGGACAAGGTGTGTTGCGTTGCCACTGCCAAGGTAAGCGATCTTGTAGATTATATTTTTCAAAATAGTTAATCTATCATGGGTCGTTAACTTAATAAAATAATGCAGGATTAAGAGAACTGTTTTTATAGTAAGATTTAACAAAAAGGAAGCGACAATTTCGTTGATTATCATCATATA
>JAKDMR010000334.1 GCA_030452275.1 Candidatus Nitrosocosmicus sp.
ATAATAAAATAGGAAAGGATTTCTAACTTTATTCTCTATCTACTATAGTAGTATCAGAGCAAAATATAAGATCTAATCCACCACTAGACTGTATTTTTTCTCAATTAACTCCACCCTGCAAGAGTTCCAACATTCTTAATATATCTACTGTTTCGGTATCGTTACTCTGTGAATCGGGCATCATAAAAGAGTGGAATGTATCATTTCCGAATGAACTATTATTAAAGAAACCAAGACCAGTATCATTTCCTTGGCCAATACTACCACTTCCACTTCCACTACTACCACCAAATAAGGCTTCAAAAGGGTTAAAAATTGCGGTATCATTAGGTGCAGTGCCATTGCTGATTTCGTTTAAAAACATTTGGTTTAGAAACGAGGTATCGGATTCATTAGATGGAAAAAAAGAAGAAAATGGCGAATTTGAGGGAGAGGAAGGAGAGGAAGGTGAAGCAAGCATTGCAAATGGACCCAGCAACTGCCTAAATTCTGAGAGGTTTAAGTCACTAGTTGAATTCTTTGACAAATCAAGCATTTTTGCAAGGTCGGAAATTGAATTCTCATTATTTAGTAGAGAATTACCCATGTTAAAAGATGGATGAGAAAAGGATCCTCCACTGCAAAGATCTGCTAGAAGTTGGATGCTACAAATGCTTTGCAAATCAATAGGAGGGATAGAATTCATTATAGATGACATGTTTATAATATTTCCAGAAGAGGAATTCATTAGGAGATTTTCTAGCATATTTTGAGGCGAGTCGGTTAGCGCTGACTTTTTAAATAACCCTGAAGAAGAATTATCAGTAAAGTTGCTCAAATTTAAAGAAGACAAAATGCCTTCTAGCATAGGTATTTTTTCTTTGAGCATGGCTAGTCCCGTTGAATTCGTCAGTAGTTTTAGGGAGTCTGACAAATTGTCTGAATCAATATCAAAAGAATAAATCATCTTGTTAGCTATTGGGAGAGAATTCTGATAGTCAGAAGTATTTACCTCGTAGCTTACTGAATATAGTTTATCGTCAACTATAATCCCATATTCAGTAGTGTCAATTGTCTCATTACCCGAATAACTTCTTGTTATCAATTTATAAGCTGGATGACCTGCCAATAACGAATCAGTTGAAGCTTCAACTATAGTAACTTCCTGGTCGTCTTCTTGAATGGCATTTGTACGATCTTCCAAATAGGAACTTATATTATCAGGAGAATAGAAAATTGGAGGATAAAATGTTTGAACATAAACATCAAACCATAAAATAAATGTCTCTTGAGACAATCCTGAATCATCATCATAAGCCGGGAAAAAGCTTACTTGCTTAACTGTATCATTAGAATTGCTTTCGTCAATTAAGAAATTAGAAGGATAATTTAAAGAAACCCCTACCTCACTATTTTCGTAGTCATTGAAAATTATGCTATTGTTGCTATCGGAAACAGAATTTGCTAATGTTGCCACAGATTCTTGTGCAAATACCAAAACTGAATTATTGTTATTACCATTCAACATATTTGTATTGAACATAGCGCCAAATAATGAAACCACAAATGTCAAAACAAAAAGAGATGATGAAAAAATAATCACATTTTTACTCTTGTTCATCAAAGGGTATTGAATTAACACATATAAAATATTTTTCTGTACAAAATCACAAATCACAATTAGAAATCATAACTATTTAAAATATGTAGATAAATAATAAGGAGGAGGAGAATAAGGAGGAGGATGAGAAGGAAGAATGCCAGATAAGAAAAAGAATTTTAATACTGATATAACTGATGAAGATGAGCTGGATGAAATAAAAAAAATTGCAGAGATGTTAAATCCGGATGAAAGAGTATTGGTGGTTGCCAGACAGTCAAGATTTAAACCTGGCGGATCTCAACTTTCACCCAATGTAGTGTACGCAACTGATAGAAGAATCATTTTGAGAGACCCAAGTATGCTTGGACTAAAACAAGATATAATTGATATTCCTTACAATGTAATTACAAACGCCAAAATAGAAAAGGGGCTGCTTTCAGCTTCAGTAATCTTTAATGCTCCAGGATTGTTTAACCCAAATATTCCTGGCAGGATGCCGTGGATAAAGAGGTTAGAAACAGATGAGCATGGAGAAAATGGCGTTATAGATGCTATTCCCAAGCAAAAGGCAGAAGATTTGATAGAGGTGATCCGTAATGGCATTACCCAAATAAGATCTCCCGGTTACTCCTCAGCTGGCGCTAATAATGTAAGCCATATTCCTCGACACCAGAGTCATATTTCACACGCCGATGAACTAAAAAAGCTTGCTGACTTGAAGGAAGAGGGTGTAATCTCAGAAGAAGAATTCAAAAGGATGAAGGAAAAAATTATCGGAAAGGAGTAGACTAACCAGCTAAAATAAAACATAATTTGGATGCATGAAAAAGGGTTCTGTCAAGTTCACGTCAGATGAGTTAAGGAAATAGAACTGTAAAAAAGCGTCAGATGATAGGTAGAACCGAAAAAGCTAAAGCTTACCGAGTTGTTATTCTATAAAGGTTTTTATGTGGCATAATCCGTTTAAATCTACAAATTTAAATTATGAATATATATCTTCAATCAATTTTATTCATTTCTTTAGTAATTTTAATAGGTATTTTCAGTCCATTAAAAATTATTCCTCAAGAGGATATTTTAAACAAGGTAATATCAGCAATAGTCTACAGTCTTATAGCAATTGTAGCACTGTGGGGAGCACATCGGCATTTTTTAGCAACTATGCCGACCATTCTAAACAAATAGTAAGAATCCTTAAAGAAGGGTACGGCAATAAAGAAATATTTGGTTCTGTTGATGATTTTGAAATCACTTATCCTAGTGATCCAAAAATAGAAGATATAGGAATTGTAAATAAGCATTTGGAAAAAGATTATCCCTTGTTATGGGAATTGAAGGAGGAATTTTTTAAGGATTCAGAAAAACATCTTCGTACCATAGAAAAAACAATTATGAAATTTAAGAACGAAACCCAACGAATAATCGAGGATAATTCAGAATTTAAAGATTATTCTAAAAAATCTGTCCAAAAAACCAACGATAACAAATATTATTATCCAGAAATCTTTTTAGAAATTTTTATTGCAATAAAGGATTTGAAACAAAACAAAACAAGGGGAATAGCTATCGGAAGTAACGATAACGAGACAATAAATGTACATTCTACAGATACATCAAATATAATATTAAGCAATGATTATAATTATGATAAAACAGACGAATATTCTACAGAATTTAGAGAACTCATAAAATTACTAATATATAACGAACAATTG
>JAKDMR010000335.1 GCA_030452275.1 Candidatus Nitrosocosmicus sp.
ATCCACGCACTCACAAATTTATTTATTCTGAAAAATTTTGTATAGAATGAAATACATGATATACTATGACCAATCAAAATATGTAATTAGATTGCTAATACAAGGGCCTGGATGTCCATTCAAATGACTGTTTATCATGAATTGACAAAATACTGACCAAGGTTTAATATTAAAAACTGAACACTAAGACCCCATATCAAGAATTCAAGAGATATGACATGAATCATAAAATAAAATAAAATAAACTAGATGATCTCATCTACCTAATGGATTTGAACTCCACTTGGTCCACTGATGACCTGAGTTCAAATCATTCAGAGTTTTAAGTTGTATGAGAAGGCATAGCAAATGTCACTTAATTTACTCTTAATAAAACAGTTTACAAATTCCTCTTGGTTGAGGCTCCTTAGATAGATTCAAACCATACAAAAATTGTAACTGATGTCGGGGTAATAATATCATATTCTATTTACAAACGAAAATACTTGGACCTTCAGACTAGTAATATATATTCACTAAATGTATAGTATCAATTAAAATAAAGAATGATCACAATACCTGTACACATAGCCACTACAATGGAAATTAGAACAATATTTTTCATCGTTATTACAAAGTTATAAAACTATTATTCATAATTGCGTTTTACGTTACCCAATAGAAGAATCGCTTCACTCATAAGCCTTAATAATCGGTCTACTTTAAACAATACTTGTGATTTCTTACTTAAAATTTATTATGATTCTGGCTACTTTTATGATTTCTGGAGTCTTGTTATCTCTAACAGGAACAAATGCTCATGCATTATCGACATCACCGAGTGATTATGAATACGGTTATGGTCCAGTAGCAAGTATAAATAACGATTGGATTTTGGTCGGTAATTCTATGGGTTATGGTAACCCATCTAACCTCTCTGATTCGGGCTTTCATGCTACATTTAGTATGGTAATGAAAAATGGCTCTGCCTACCACATTCATCAAATATTCAATGCAGTTATAGATGATGTAATGATGGATGGAAATAATACGATTATGAAAGGTTCGGTAACAGTAACAATGATGGAAGGATCTGTTTCCAATGTGCCAACTAACTGGACAATAAATAATAATAACACCCTGGCTATATCTATGGACCCCTCAATGATTGATGACCACTTTGGCGATACTCCGATTTATGGCCTGGAACTAACACCTGAGAAAGAGATTGAGATTAGGAATACAATGGGAGAAGATTCCAAGTTTATGGATAAATGGATACCTTTAATGGTACAAAATACAATGAATGCATTAAAAATTGATGCTGGAAATATATCAAATGTGTCGACGACGAATCAATCATTAACCGATGAATCTATAGATTTGATGTTGATGAATAATTCCGCTATGCCTTAGTCGTGTGTCATCTAATTTTTAGTTCTTTCCAAAAATTTTGATTCCCATGATGTTCTATCGAAAGTGTCACAAAGCTTTCGACGCGGTATTCGCATAGAGTGTACAGATCTTCTAAAAATCTTCATTTAATTATGCCTCTAGAATTAGTTTTTCTAATATGGACTATTTGTATACATTATTAGCAATTATACATATGATAACTAGAGTGGAATAGATGATCGAAAATTCTTCTTTCGGGGTATATTCTATAAAATCAAAAAAAGGTACTTCCATATGTTTTTGTAATTGCCGAGCAGTTGTACTCCGATGGACAAGATAGAAGGAGAAGTAAACTCAACTGATATGGACAAAACTGTCCATGTATCCACCCGCGACTTAGTGCTTTCCAGGATTATTGATGCACCACCAGATAAAGTATTTCGAGCATGGACTGAACCTGAACTCATCAAGCAATGGTTTACACCACGACCTTTTACTACACCTATAGTAGAAACTGACCAAAGGCCCGGAGGCAAAAACCTAATAGTCATGCGAGGTCCAGATGGAAAGGAGTTTCCTAACAGAGGAATTTATCTCGAGGTAATTAAGAACAAGCGACTAGTTACAAGACAAACAGATGGTCCATTTGAAAGTTGGGAGAGCATACAGGAATTTGAAAGTAATGGCGACAAAGCTACCTTAGTTAGTCGCGTCACAAACTATCAACTACCAACGACTGGAAAAATAGTTAACTTTTTGACTGAAAGACAAGCTAAGACAAGCTAAGACAAGGTATTGAACAAACAGCACAAACAGTAAAACAAAAACTAGAATCCCCATAAAGATATTAGTGATCCGTCCAAATGATCGCCTATTCTTCTTAATCCTTTATCGCCATCCGGAATACTTTATACCAGTACTGATTTCATTTAATTGTTATTATTGTAATCGTTATTTCATAATAAAAATGTTAATTTGAAGATTTAGTAGTTTTTATTTATGGAACAAATCATGAATGTAGCGACAAGCGAGATACTATTGTAAGCTAACCATTAACAATTTATCGAAAACTAGATATATGAATAGAAGATTTCTGATTTAAGATTTACGGAATCATTATCATTTATTTAATGCCTCTAAATTCATCTCTCTATGCATAACTTATATTGAAAGGAATATACTTTACACAGTTTATGTTAATTATCATGATATTGCCCCCTTAATTTCTCAAACATTTCTCATTTTCAATGTGATTGTAGGTGGATTTGAAATCATTACCACAGTCTATTTTCTATAGAGATATCAAAAATAAAACGCTAGGTATTGTGTGTCTATACCGTTTAGCATATGTAATCTAAGCACTTATACGTGCCAAATAAAACTTTAACAAGAAAAACATCATCATTCTGGCTTGTTATATATTACTGATTGAATGTTTGTTTAGAAAATATATGCTAAACGGTATACTATTGTTTTGTCCTTAAGTTATTATATCAAGATAACCGATTAATCTTTAATCAATATTACCTTAACAATATAAGTCCCTCTAAAGGACCTGGAAAGTCGAGGCTCACCGGTCATGTAAAATTAGACAAATGTAAGATGTTATAGTATATAACATTTCTCAGTTGCCCCTTACAGATGTATTCCAGAAGAATACCAATTTCCATGAGAAGCTTCTGTAAAAAGTATTATAACTTCTTCTTTGCTAACCTTCAATATTTTAACTACATCTTCGGTAATTGCTTCTGCCAATCTATCCTTTTCTCTCTGAGTTCTCCCGCTATACATTTGCACACTAATTATGGGCATGATGATCATTCATCATAGATACTAATAAGATTTCAACTAATGTAGAGCCTTATTTAACTGAGGCGGGGTCATAATTGATTTTAGTAATTTGTTCTAGTTTTCTAATTGA
>JAKDMR010000336.1 GCA_030452275.1 Candidatus Nitrosocosmicus sp.
ATAAATGTGTTAAGATATTACAATATCAAAAAGTATATGTGGATAGTATAAATTCACAAAAGAAAAAACTGAAGCAAATAGTAATTGACGAAAAGAATTACAGGTATTTGAAATCATTAGGAAATGCGGGAGAATCATTTAATGATGTAATCACAGGATTATTGAAAAACTATACTGCCGATCTTTATCCTAAAAATAATCATTTTACTAATCAGGTGGTAGAGTAACGACTTGAAGAATTCAATTTTAGATATTGAAGATCTTGTGATTGAAAGATGTCCGGTAGATTGTAACACATGCACCAAAATCTATACCAATAAATTCATTCCTCTAAAGATAAGGTGCATTTGTAAATGCCATGACGAAGTAGAAAAATAAGGAGATTTGAAAATGTTTTTACCAATTATCATTAATCAATCAAAAACTAATAAACCTTATGATTATTATGGCAATAAACTATCATACTTGGTAGAACTATTACGAGGCTACTTTGCAGTTAATTTGTATAGATATTCTTCTTCCACTAAGGATTTTAGTAATGATATTCATGATCAGATCAAAAATGATAACCCAATAATCATCATAAAATACTCCTTTTTCCAAAGGAATAAAGCAATATTGCTTCTAATGCATAGTCTTTTGGAAGAAGTCATAGAGAAATCATTATTAGTTGTTCTAAAAATTTCCTTTAATTATAAGTTATCCAAAAGGAAAATCGTCATTGAACACGACTTAGTTTTTGCTTTTTTGTTAAATCAAGGCTGTTAAACATGAGTTACGAAAATAATCATACTTCAAAAGATGACAATAACAGTAAAAAAATTCCATTAATTTTTGAAGTAACAGAAAATGTGTCTAGAATAGGCATAACCGATATCATTCTAGATAGAAAAATTCTTCAATTTATTTCTAATAAAAAAATTATATGTGGAGTAGTTGTCAAGACCAACAAACCATCCCTTGGAAATCTTTGTGAAGATATAAGGAATAAACTTTTTAAAAAACTTGAGCATTCTGTTAGTGATTTACAGACACTAGAAGCATCTCTGTCTAATATTGAAAATCAAATTCTTGAAAAAAGAGATGAAATATTTCTAAAACCTACTTCTAGTCAAGAACAAGATGATAAAAACGATCCTGATGAGCAGTTTAAGATCGAGTTTCAGAAGGAGGTGTCTATTCTACGAAAGTACTTTGCTGAATCTTCTGATCCTTACAAAGAATGGCAATTAAAGGTAGCAGAAAAATATAAGAACTTAGAAAAGATATTCAAAAGTCATTATCCGGAAGCCTGGATGTTTATGGAATTTTGCCTGTCGGTTAAATCAATATTAAATATTATGGATTTTACTCTTCCGTTTATGGGGGTATTGGTTGCACCCCCATCCTCTCTAAAGACAATGGTGATACAATTATTTAGGAAATACCATCTTACTTTTTACACCGACAGTTTCACTCCCAGTTCACTTGTCTCTCATAATGCAGGCATTAACAGAGGAACAACTGCAAAAAATAGATATGTTACCTAAAATGAAAAATAAACTTGTATTAACTCCTGAATTAGCCCCATTATTCACGGGGAATGAGGATGAGCTTCAAAAAACGTTGGGAATAAAAACAAGGGTGCTTGATGGACACGGTCTAGAAAATGATTCTGGAGCCCATGGGCATAGAAAGTATGGTGATACCATGTTTGTGTGGTTAGGGGCAGCAGTCGAGATACCTTTCAGGGTTTGGAAACTTTTAGGAACTTTAGGTCATAAAATATACTTTTTGCGTCCTGCATTAAAAAAGAAAACAGTTGAAGATCTAAAACGAATTGCTAAAAGCAACAATTTTTCCAGTATAAATAAAGAAATCGAAGAAGCACTCTTAGATTATCTGAAAACATTTGATGCAGCTCCCGAAGTTGACGGAAAGATAAAGATTGAAAATGAGATTGTTAAGGTTAGATGGAATGAAGAAAAGGAAGGAGAACAAGATAAGGTCATAGGATACATATCACAGCTAGCAAATTTATTGGCTTCTTTAAGAGGAGACGTGCATGTTTCACAAACAAGGTTTGTAAATCGTAAAGTCAATTATACTAATGATAATACTTCATCATTTCAGGAACAACAACCCCATCAGCTCGAAGGTCAAGATTATGATACTGACTTTCCAAATATGGAAGATGCATCCAGAGCTGTTGTACTTTTGCGTAATCTTGCGATAGGTCATGCAGTATCTCAGGGAAGGGATTCTCTGACAATAGGAGATGTTCCAATAGCAATCAAGGTAGCTCTATCCACAGCACCTGTAAGACGTGTCAGAATATTGGATCTTTTACTAAAGAATGAATATGGGTTACTTGCGACATCTCAAATATGTAATGAACTGTCTATCTCACAACCTGTCGTAACACGCACCATGAGAGAATTCGCGGCTCTTGGTTTGGCTGATATATCATCTGTTAATGACTACGGCAATTCAGAACTGCAAATAAAATTAAATCATGAATTTGATTGGTTTAGAACAAATGAATTTTTAAATCTAAAAGAGGATTTTGTTCCTTACGAAAAGAAAAATAATAAAAATGAAGGTAATAACGATGATTCTTACAAGCAAACTGTCGATGATAGTGGGTTTACGGGAGATTGTGATGAAAATAGGGTCAACAAAAATGGCAATACTGATAACCCTATCAGTCAAACCAAAGAGAGAGTCTCACCCTTAGAAAACAAAAAGCCATGTGACAACAACAAAGGCTGTCACACGCTCAAACAAAATCTACCCCCAGAGGCACAGCAAAAAAATAATGTTTTAGATAGTTGTATAAATCAATCAGAATCATCAAAAAAAGATAATGATGATCTACAATCATCTATAATACAGCATCAAGATGAAGCACAAGAACACCATTTAACAAAAACAGAAATAACATCATCATCAAATCAATCTGATATACAAGAAAATGAAAATGAAAAGAATAATGTAAAAAATAACGTGTCTCTCCGGGGGTCAAAATCATTTGAGCATGTGACAGTGTAACATACAACACAAACACAAGAATCTGAATCATCCTATCAGGTATCCCCTACTATCAAACTAAGTGACGGCATAAAATACATCATTTTACAAGAAATTTTAAAGACGATAAAATCATGTCAGGGATCAGTAATTGCCATCAATTACGTTATTGAAACGGTTTGTAATAATAGTGAATAGACTTCTTGCGTAATTAGAACAGGTTAGTCGTAACTTCCAGCCATCATCATCTACCTTGGAACTAACAGATATTCGTC
>JAKDMR010000337.1 GCA_030452275.1 Candidatus Nitrosocosmicus sp.
ATTAGATATATGAACACGACATCTTGAAAACTATGAAAATGGTTTAGCAAATTCAAATACCATTTGATATAAAACAACGACGCCTAAAGGAATTTAATTTTCAAAAATTAAGCATAACATATTTACACTTTTAGATATAGGATATTCAGTTTCTTATTGAAAATAAGATAAAAGTGGATGCTATATCATTTTACATATGTTCCTAAACCGTCTTTAGCAAATAGTTTCTCATGTTAAGATCAAATCTTTTTGTCCTGAAATAGCAAGATACCTTCTCCTTAAAGTCTTCGAATGACGAATAATGTTTTAGTACAAGCGAGTCATGTTTGACAATGTTCCACACCTCTTCTAACATCATAAACTCGGTGGAGGTGTTGGAAGATATACGGGTATTAGGGTATCCTTGTTCTTGTCGAGGTAATCAGTTACCTTTCTTGACTTGTGGTGAGGAGACGCTTTATCCATGAAAAGATAGCATCATGGAAACTTTGAGTGAATTATCTTTAGAAAGCCAAGGAAGGTGTTCCAATCAAATTTATCGTCCTACCTGTCTAAAGTGCTGTTTTCCTTCTATACCGAAGGCACCAAACAGACAGGAATGCTTGTGTGAACCTGTGATTCTGACAACTGGTCTCTTCTTTCTATCAATCAAGACCCTTCTTACTAGAGAATCATAAAAAAAGAAAGATTCATCTAAAGATACTATGGCAAAGTTTTCTTTTTGGTATTGGGTACCCATACCAAGTATCTGATGGTCTTTTTTTGAAATCCTCCTTCTCTTTTGAAGCGGTGTTTACATGTGCCTTCATTGGTACCTTCTGTTTAAAACCCCACTTTCTAACAATGCAATAAATGTAGTTATGGTTGTACTTTATACCACCACTTTCATGTATTATTAACTCTTCAACCTGTTTTGTTGTCCAGCTAGTGTTACTCTCTTTTAGGGTTTTCCTTATCCTGTATTCTACCTGTTTAGATATTTGATAATGTCTGCCGTCTTCCGGTCTGTCTTTCAACCCATCTAGCCCTTTTTCTCTGTATCTTTTCAACCACTGCGACGCCCAGCCCTTGCTTTTGTGAAGTGTTCTGGCTACTTGAGATACAATCTTACCGCAATACACAACGTTAAGAACAAGCAGCATCCTTTCCTTTGTCTTTGCATCCTTTTCAGTTCTACAAACCCTTTCAAACGATGTCATCTTGTCGACAATAGTCAACTGATATGCAGAATGGGGATATGATCATCTCAGCTATAAACATTTGGAGAAAGTATTGAGGGACCCTGAATGATGGTTCAGGTAATTATCTTAATTGGTATTGATATGCTCAATCAGTGGTTCTATAGATGTACTTCTCCTTGAGTAGATTACTTGACCTGGTGCTGACTCATAAAAGTCAACCAGCTTTACCCTTTCTTCATTAGTCTTTTTGTATCTTCTAACAGGGCATACAAGCTGAAATCCCTTAGTCATGCTTAATTCATATAATGATTGATCATTATAGCCTGGATCTCCTACCATGTAATGTGTTTTCTTTATTGCTTCTGAAGGTAGACGGTGTAGCAGCGTAGGATAAACAGGTTTGTCAGACACGTTAGCCGTTGTAACATCAGCTGATAGAGGTACAATAGTTGAAGTAGAAGGATCGGTATTACATACCAGGTGAAGTTTGTATCCAAATATCCATTCTTTGGTACGACTAAAATCCCACCTTGCATCAGTGTCAATTCCTGAAAGGTATTATTCCCTCTTTCATCGATGATACATGCCAGACACGACCATTTGATTTTAAAAGTGTGCTGTCTGTTGCAACCACGTATGGCTTGACCAGACCTTCAGAAACAAACAGGTTTCCCATTATGGATATCCTTTCCTTGATATCGGTGGAGATTGTCTTTAACCTTCTATCAAATATGCGTCTGTCTGGTAAGGACCATTCTGATAATTCACATGCCTTCAAAATCTTTCTGTTACATGGTATGTCAACAGAAAGATAGTAATGTAAAGATCTGTTTGAATCCAGTCCAAACCATATCCTAACTATAAAGCATCGTATGATGATGGTGTGAGAGTACACATAAGGTCTGCCTCTTTTATGACGACGGTTGATACAATCTGATGACTAACCAATCAACTATTCCAACAAGATACAAAATACTAATTAGAATGGATGACGAACTATAACTAGCTAGTCTTATGGAAGATATCTATTTCAAACAAAATATGATACACTATAAGACCAGCTATATTTGTTGGGAATTATGACCCAGGCTCAGATACATGCCCAATAACTCTGATAATGTATGAATAATATCAATTAATTCCAAATAAGACTCATTTACAAATGATATCGTATAAACACTGATAGCAAATCATTATAGTCACTTTTAAATAATCAACATAAAAAATTAAATGCTGTTTAGAAGTTGAAACTAGATATAATAATCCCGAACTGTTTGAAAGGATCTACTGTTTGAAAAGGGTTAATAGAGTCCACACCCATAAAATATTTACACCGATATGACAACTCATCCTTATTCTGTCACTGGTTTACCGGCCTAAATTTTTCATTCAAAATAAGTTACCATATACAGTAATACTATTATATAGTTGTTGTGTTAAACAATTAGGGAGATTAAACTGGATAAAATAAAATATGAATAATTTGACAATACTGCTTATCTGCTAATAATTAGCTTTATCTCGAAGAATGACATTTAGATTAGTTTTATAACTTCCAAATCCCCTTTATAGAAAGTCTCGAGAAAAAATAGAATTGATCCTTCTCTTGCAATGTAATTTCGTAGAAATAAATAATCTTTACTTTGTTATTATTTGTATTCTCCAATCAATCAACTATCTTGGCTTCTTTCCCTTTTGTCCATATCTTTCAAATATCAATCTAAATTTTACTAATTAAAGTCTAGATTGATTTTATCCTGTTGTAGTCATTGATGGTAATAGATTAAGAACCAATATACTATTATTTTTATTATTGTCGTTGACTGTGACTTTGCATCCCTGGCAAACCTTGTTTATAACTTATTGTGATGTTATCGCCTTGTTCATAAGGACAATTCTGAATAGTCCTAGGTATATCATCTGAGGCTTCCATTATACAAGTGCCATTTTGTTTAATCTCCACTATCACATTCTCTTGAATACTTGAACTAAAAAGTTGTACTAACGACCCACCCAATAGAATGAAAACGATTACTACTCCTAATATGATAAAGAGTATTCCTAATATCTACGGTGAAAGTTCAAACTCCAAGATGTTTATT
>JAKDMR010000338.1 GCA_030452275.1 Candidatus Nitrosocosmicus sp.
GAAAGTATCTTAGAAGAATTGGATGTTGGCCAAAGATGTGAGACTTAACTTATAAGACCAGCTTTATTTGTTGGGAATTATGACCCAGCCTCAACTAGTTTCTTTTTATGATTGTGGATTAGATGATCAACTGTCATGGTCCTCGCTGTAATTAATGACTAATGATTCTTCTCTTTTCATATCTTGTTGTTCGATGATGGAAGGCGGCGGGGATAGCAGAGATATTAGTGAAGATGTCGGGATTGGCGCCTCTAATTTGATTTATCTATTTCCTTTTCTTTTAGAATCAGGTGGTCTCACCTAAAAGTAATGTGTGATGCTAAACACTAAATAAATAAAACAGAACTTTCAATCAATTGTGTGTTCACGTTAGAGAATTGTATTCTTGGCACTTTTGCATTTGTCTTTGCACTATTTTTTGTTCAATGGTATGTCGAACTTGAACTTGAAATTGCTAGTGGCCAAAATGCGAATCCAGATGCGAGCCTTTTTACATGTGATTCGTATGTTGGCAAGTTTTATACTCTAAACGAGTCCTTAGATTGCGATTATGAGAATGGTATAGCAATAAATACCAATAATACTGTTATTAATTTAAATGACTCTTCTATTTTAGGTTCAGGTTACTTGAACCCTTATACTGGCATTTTGATATCAAATAAAGAAAATGTTACTTTAACGGGAAATGGAATAGTAGGTCATTTTCAAATTGGAGTCTACATAAATAACTCCAAAAATGTAGATATATCAGTAGTAAACTTCACTGGAAATGAAATTTCCATTTATGCTGCAAATTCTTCAGGAATTCTTATAGACGATAATCCGTTCTATACCAATACTGTCGGGATAAAATTCTACGCAATTGGTGATTCTGTGATTTCAAATAATACGTTTGATTCTAATGATATTTCTTCTATTTCTTTATTTGGCTCTCATGATAACTTAATAAATGATAATCTAATATCCAGCAGTTTAAACGGAATATTTGTTGATACCAAAAGTACAAATACTTCCTTGAATTCAAATCATTTTACAAGGAGTTTTGGTGTAGACATAAACATAGGTAATGGAGGAAAATTTAACGAAATCGATAATTCACTTTCAAATAATACTTGCTCTATAAGTATTCCTGAAACATTGTGTAGACAACCCGATACAACAATCAATAATCCATATATATCAAATCGATAAGTTATTTAAAATTTTTATACCATTTATGTATAGTAGGTTTCGACAATATGAGTAATCAAGATGCTGAAAGGGATGAAATCAAAGATGAGACCCATGAACTACAAGACGATGAGGGCGATGTAGAAGAAGAGGAAGAAGAGGAAGATATCGATTTTGAAGATGAAGATGAAGATGAAGATGAATCTGAGGAGGAAAACAGTGACTCACAGCCCGATAACAGCTAACGGGGGGATGATGATTATCCTTTCTTCAGTTGTAAAAGAAGAAGAGTAATTAGTCTAATTGATGAATTCATTCCTTTTCTTCTTTTTTGAAATATGATCAGTAATATGATATCTGTTATACCAAAATAAAGCACCAGACATGATTACAAAATCAGCAATGTAAAATAAATCCCACGGTAAAGCAGAAGCTGAACCGTTGATGTAATCATTTGTATAGCCATTATCTGCTATCGCGTTTACTAATAATGATATCGAAGCAAGCACCCAAGGTACTGAGTGGTGATACTCTCTATATATATTCAACAAAATGGTTATCGAGGGAACAATTAAGCATAGATCTAAAATTGGATAGAGTATAGTAACTACAAGATCTGACAATCCATAACCTCTCTCAGCGGCATCAATCTTCCCGTTATTTAAGAACGATTCTGGAATGGGTAGGAAGCTAACAAAATTGACTATTACAAACCCTATGATAACCGCAGAAATAATTGTCAAAGTTATGGACAAGTTTCTAATTCTTATTGTTCTAATAATGGATATCAAATGTAAAATAAGAAACAGATATCCACTCAGCCATAGCATATCTAATAGAGTTATTCGCTTAAATTCATCCACATGTAAGACAAAATAAGAGTACATTATCCCCACGTCAGCTGCAAACCACAATGCAATACCAATTGTTAAGAACAAGTAAGATTTTCCATGACTTCCAGAAATTCCGTGTCTTACAACAGCGATTACGCCTAAACCCGTGGCAGTAGCCCCTGTAATATTAAGAATAATTATTGCAATCGCATGCTGAGAATGTTCGTCAGGAATTAACACTATGAACAAATCGACAATTATAATACTCGAAACCATCAAAATTATTAGGTACTTTAATGTTTTTTTATAATTTAATTCGTTTGCCAATTTATTCTACGTTAATGCCTTTCATAAATACCTTAATTGATGGACTATTTATCTATTACCTGTCATTTTTTTACCTAGTTCTAACGTGACGATTGGTCCTCTTTATTATAGTCCTTATTATTATTACCATGCGCAATTTTCTTAATTTTTTTCAAAGTTCATAGCTTATTTGACTTTGGCCAAATAAAATACAATATTTTCATTACTATGTTTTGTGAGTTGTGGGGTGGGTACATTCTGCTCGACCACTGCTGGAAATAACAGTTTTAGAACAGAATAATTTTAATCGGTCTCTTTTTACATGTGTTGCATATGTACTTGTATGTCAATCAACCCAAAAAAAATATCCACAACAATCACTGTTTGTATTCTCGTTTAAAAGATTGTGTTTTATGCTGCCTTCATTCAATCCATTGTTAGTACTTTTTGATATCAACATTCTAGTTGTGCGTTACAAGTCAAAAATTTAGGATGTAAACTGTGAAAACAAAATATGCCCTTCAATATTGTATTATCACTCGATATCATTGAATGACCTTTTCAATTTCTATAAATATAGGTAACTTTGTTAAGAACTCTATGAGTTCTTACAATCTTTTCGGGATATTTGCTATCCATAGCCCAGAATCTTGTCCATTAAATAATACAAAAAATAAAGAGGTCTTTAAAGAAATCTTTAATAAGTTGAAGTCAAACTCCGAAAAATATGGCGTTAAAAACATTAATGGATTCTATATGTCTGTCCTTGAACATGAGTGGATTATTATGATTGAAGCTAACAGCGCTCATGATATTGAACAGCTCTGCATCGATTCCGGTATCTCTTCCTTTAATACGGTGAAGATAGTTCCTTTGAAAAATTACCAAGATGTCGTAAGCACACTTACTTGATATTTAATAAATTACATATTTTTTCTTTTTTATTTTTATATATTTATAGAGAGCTAT
>JAKDMR010000339.1 GCA_030452275.1 Candidatus Nitrosocosmicus sp.
TCTAGACCTCTGGATCTCATTCCAGTCGTCGTTAATATGACTCAAAACACCAATGTCACTGACATCCCTATCAAAAATGTAATTAATACTGTTCCGTCAAATGCAACAGCTCTTCAAGATATTGTCAAAAATAATTCTAATAAAACAACCCAAAACGGAGACAGTGCTACTTTAAACAATGCTACTGCCAACAACACCAACCCGTCTAGACCTCTGGATCTCATTCCAGTCGTCGTTAATATGACTCAAAACACCAATGCCAGTGACTTGGGATTCATGCGAATTATTAATGCATTGCCAGGATACGATCAATCTGAATCAAATAATACGAGTTTTCCAAAATGATCTTAAATATGAGAAATTGAAATATTGATCGAATGATACTTTTTCATATTCATCCTTTTTCCGAACTGTCTGCGTAGGCATCCATAATCCGATACCTTATATATTTGTCATCCAGAGAAAATTTTGGTGGATGTGGATCATTAGTCTCAGACTTACAATTTGGACATTTATCTTTTAAAGTATATTGCTTGCACAATCTACAAATTCTAATCCGGTGCTTCATTTTTATTCAGTTGGTTAAATGTTTGTATGAGTTTTCTTTGATTCTTCCCTTGTAAATTTAAAAGTTCCCGAATTTTTCTCTATATTCGCCTTTATTTTTTCTATAGCTTGATTGAGTGCTTTCTCAGCAATTTTGAAATTTTCGGCTGTAACTGTGATCCTGTATTTTGGGGCACCTATATATGTAATATCAATCTTAGAATTATTTTTGGGTCCATCTACAGATCCTAAAATGTTCTTTATGGTGTCAATACCGTCTCCCTTCCTTACAGTAATCTCTAAAACTGCCCTAACTTCAATATGTGGGATCTGAATCTTCTTACTTTCTAGTTCTATTGCTTCAATGACTTCTGGTTTCAAATCAAGACTGGATAATACTTCAGTTCCTTTGATGGCTACTGCTTCAAAGGCATCATAGATGAAATCATATTTCTGACTTATTTTTTCTTCAATCTCTCTTATAGTATTTTGATCGTAGCCGAGATTAGTCTTTATGACATCCATAAAATTAGCACCTTTTTCGTCTTTTTTTACTTCCATGACTTTTGATTTCTTTTCTTCGCCATTAACCTGTTTTAACGAAAGGTCTACTTCTGACCTTATTGGGTTAACTCTGATTACCTTGAGTACTGTTTTTTGTTTAGCCTTTACATACCGCTCAATATTTCTGATCCAGCCAGTAGCGATTTCTGATATATGTAAAAACGCAGTAAGATCATCATATTCGTCAAGGGTTACATATGCTCCATGACCCGTAACTTCTTTGACTGTAACTATAACTATTTCTCCCAAATCGGGGAGTTTTTTGGTTTCTGAAATACTCACTATGTTTAAACCAATTTGTTAGATTAATTAATTTTGCTTTTATTAACTTCTAATAATCAATTCCTTTTTTTGCCCTAATCCCTTTTTTATATGGGTGTTTGATTTCTTTCATTTCTGTAACTAAATCAGCCATGTTTAATATGCTGTCCGTCAAGTGATTCCCAGTCAATATTACGGTTACCTCAGGCGGTTTTGAATTTAAGAGTGAAATAATTTCTTTTTCTTCTATTAGTTCAAGCTTCAGTGCATAATTTATTTCGTCTAATATAACAATATTGTATTTTCCAGATTCTATTTTTTCCTTAGCGATTGCCAAAGCATTTTTTGATGACTCTACATGCTCCGTAAAATCATGATCATCATCTATTATACCGACGAATCCTTTCCCTGTTATTACTAATTCAAAATTTGGTTTCAATTTGTTAGAGCTATATATTTCTCCGTAATTCCACTCTCCCTTTATGAACTGAATCATACAAACGTTTAATTCGTATCCAATTGCCCTTAATGCCACACCTAAAGCTGCGGTAGTTTTGCCTTTTCCATTACCATAGTACACAATTATCAATCCTTTGTCCATCGTTATCTCCCTTTTTGATAATTCAAGGTCACCTCACCTCTCTATTTATTATGTTAATCCAAAATGCATTACAGCCGATGATTCCTAGCTTTGCTAGCCCGTTGTATTCTTTCACTACATTATTAAAGAAACACGTTCGAGCTATGTTTTTCCGTCGGATAAGTGTAGTAATTCTCAGCTAGAAGAATCAAATTCAAAAAAAGAATTGGTCGCAATTAGTTTAAATAAACTCGACGGCTTTTTATTTGTATAACCGTAGCCTATGTTCCAGTTAACACCAAGCGAGACCAAATTTATATTAGAAAATGAGTGTTGTAGATTAGCAACTTCTTTCAAAGATAAACCTCATGTAGTACCTGTTGTATACATATACGAAAGCAATTTTTTTATGTTTCGAGTGATTATAATACAAAAAATTATTCAACATTAAGAAAAATCCTAACGTCAGCATGACTATAGATATTTACAAACCAAATTTGAAGAGAGGAATCACTGTAAACAGGATAGTCGGAATAATAGAAAATGGGCAATTATACGACAAAATTTATCCGCTTTTTTATGGCAGGTTTGAGTGGGTTCGAAATGATCCTTGGAAAGAAGGGGAAGCTCAGTTTTTAGAAATCAAACCGTATGCAAAGACTAGTTGGGGAAATAACTAATTTGAACATTAAATTTCAATTGGAACAAGCGGCAGGAGTGGTCTGTAAGGTTATCTATCCAATCCCTGTAACTTCGTTTAGTGGAAAGGGCACGGAGGTTGCTATTTGTACACTTTCGAGTATAGACCTTTTAAGAAAGATATCTAGTGACGCTATAATGGACAAGCTTTTAATTGTAGGACGTTTATTTTCTGAAAACAAAGGAATCGATCAGCTTATTCAGTTTTGTACGATGTCCTTCACTCTGAGGTATTTGATCATATGCGGAAAGGATACTAACGGTCATTACCCCGCGGATGCGTTGATGAATTTAATGCAGTTTGGATTAGATGACCAATGCAAAATAATAGGAACCAAGGCCCCTTATCCTTTTATAAGATGCCCCCCAAACTTGGTTAACAAATTTAGGAAGCAAATAAAACTAATTGACTTGTGTGAATGTTATAATTTGGATAAAATCACCGAGACTGTGAACGATCTCACTTGATTTTCTTACTATAAAGCAGCTGGTTTGGCTCTACTTGAGTTTTTCTTTCTTTATTGATAGATACAGAACCTGTACTACCTTTTTTCTCTCTACTCTGTATATAATCTCTATAGTCCTCATCAATCTCCATGGCTGCTTGAAGTATCTTGCTTTTTATTG
>JAKDMR010000340.1 GCA_030452275.1 Candidatus Nitrosocosmicus sp.
ACAAATAGCTCAAATCATTGCAGGTAAAAAATAATATAAATCTCAAGTAGAAAAATATATTCTGTTCAAGAAATTGATATTCCTTTGATCTGTAGTATTCAATAGAACTGCGAGTAAATTAGACACCTAACTCTCAGATAGGATCCTTAATAGAAAATCATCGATTTATTTAGAATTTAATGACAAATTTATGAAACGTAGTTATTTGTATAGAAAATGAATAGATATCCTTTCTCTAGTAAAATATACTCTTTTATAAAAAATTTAGTATTATGGTTAAAACAACATATCTCTTATTATTGGAATACCAAAATAGAATATAATTACACCAATTTCAATACAAACTAAAATACCAAGAATATGTGATTGATAATAATGACACTAATATCAACTGCCAGAGAAATCAATTCATCTGATGAATTGATATGGACCATTATCTCTAATATTGATAATGATCCCGATTTCTGGTACGGCATAAAAGCCGTGAAAAATATAAAAAGAGAAGGAAATACGACTGAGCGGGAAACTATTATTGCCTTCAGACATTCAAAATGTCTAGAATTAGTAACGTTAACACCTCGGAAACAAATAAGAATAGTAATCAGAGAAGGACCAATTGTTGGAACAAAGATAATAAATCTAACAAAAATAGACGCGGAAAAAAGTGAACTTAAAGTGAGCTGGGATATTCATATGAAAGGATTGATGAGTTTGTTCACATTCTTGATCAAAAAGCATATTTTAAAGGGAACAGATGAAGCTCTAGAAAGGATTGCCAAAAAGGTCGAAGAGTAATATTTATCTATTGAATCAAAAGCCAGAATATCGCGTCGTTTAATTTGAGTAGTTACCTAAACAATTCGGTGCATTCACACCATGAATACAATGGTTATTTGAATTAGAATCCTTCGTGTAATCAATTCATGGTTAATTTTTGAGAAATTCAGGATATGATATAGAATAAAAGTTTAGCGAATGATGTTGTGATTTTTAGTATTTGTCATGACCTTTTCTTTTGCTAATTTAAAATATTCAAAAGTAATCCTAAAGTTCTTTAAATCCTGTTTATTTAGTTTTCTATTTGCATTATTAACATTAATTGTTTCAGACTTGCTATGTTTATTTATAAAATCCCTTAGAGCCAAGATTGATGCATGATTAATCATGCCTTCAATTTGTGCGCCAGTGAAGCCTTCAGTTAATTTCAATATTCTATCAATACTCACGGTTTTTTCATCCAAAGGTTTCTTTTTAAGATGTATTTTAACTATTTGTCTTCTAGATTCGACCGTTGGAACTGGAATCTCTATAATCCTATCAAAGCGTCCAGGTCTTAGAAGAGCATCATCTATCAAATCTATCCTATTGGTTGCACCAATGACAATTACGCCCTCTAAATTTTCAATTCCATCCATTTCGGTTAGAATTTGACTCATCATTTTAGCAGTCGAATCTGTTCCCTCCCTCTCCTTTTTCCTTTGCAGCGCAATTGCGTCAAACTCATCAAAGAAAATAATACAAGGAGATATCTGTCTAGCCTTTCTGAAAACTTCCTGAATTGCCTTCTCAGATTCCCCGGCCCATTTAGATAACAACTCGGCACCCTTTATGCTGATAAAGTTTGCGTTGGAATTTGAAGCAACAGCTTTTGCAAGCAAAGTTTTTCCAGTTCCGGGCAATCCGTACAACAACAATCCCTTTGGAGGTCGAATATCGGCTATTTCATATATTTCAGAATGATTTAGCAGCCATTCTATCAAATCTGCTAACTCTTCTTTTAGCGAATCTAAGCCTCCTATCTCACTCCACTTAACAGTTGGCTTTTGGATAGAGAACTCCCTAATTGCGGATGGAGTAACATCTTTCAGAGCATTATTAAAATCTGAATCAAGAATTGTTATTTTATCTAGTAAATCTTGCGGAACAGGCGATTGATCAATATTAACTTGGGGGATCAACCGTCTCAGCGAGCGCATTGCGGCTTCTTTTGTTAAAACTTCTAGATCTGCCCCTACAAATCCATGTGTTAGTCTAGATAGCCGTTTTAGGTTTACATCTCGATCAAGGGGCATTCCCTTTGTATGAATATTTAGTATATCTAATCTCCCATCTTCATCAGGAATACCTATTTCAATTTCTCTATCAAATCTACCCGGTCTTCTAAGGGCTGGATCGATAGCATTTGGTCTATTTGATGCACCAATTACAATGATTTTGCCTCTAGAATTTATTCCATCCATCAAGGTCAAAAGCTGAGATACAATACGCCTTTCAACCTCCCCCGATACGTCCTCGCGTTTTGGAGCGATAGAGTCTAATTCGTCAATGAAAAGTATTGATGGAGATTTCTCTTGTGCTTGTTCAAAGGTCTCTCGCAGTCTTTTCTCACTTTCACCATAAAACTTGCTCATAATCTCCGGCCCACTTATGGAAAAGAAGCTAGCGTTTGTTTCATTTGCTAATGCCTTTGCAAGCAGTGTTTTACCGGTGCCGGGGGGACCGTACAACAATACTCCTTTGGGTGCATCGATTCCTAATTTTTCGAATAATTCCGGATGTCTAATTGGCAATTCAATCATTTCTCTTATTTTTAGAATCGAATCTTTAATTCCGCCGATATCTTCATAATTAATTCTCTCAATACCATAGGATTTACTTTTTTTAAAAGTACCAATGGAGAATTTTGTGGTGTTCTTTACTAGTAAAGGACTGGAAATAGGATTGATTGAATTTACTATAAAGACGATCTTCTTTCCTACCAAATTAATTGGAATGGTATCCGATTTGGAGATCACCCGCCCATCTAACAGGGTCCCTATGGAATTCTTAAACCCCGAATATTCTAGCTCTTCCAGTGGGATCAACTGAACTTCCTTAGCCACACTAACAATACCAACTGGACTGACCATAACATGATCATCAATCCCAGATTCAAGAATACCTCGGGTGTAGCCATCAATTCGAATTATCTTTCGGCCATAATCGGAAGTTAAGCCTTCTAACAGTTTGACATATGTGAGACCTTTCTTTCCCCTTAATTTCAATACGTCACCGACATTTAGTTGGAGTTCACCAAGTATGTTCGGATCCACTAAGGCCAGGCCTTTGCCCACAAATTTGATGTCAGTCTCGGCTATTTTTAAGAGAATCTCATTCGTATTCTTCGTAGTAATCTACCCCATATACGAAAAGCAAGAATTTTCGGCAAGATAAATAATCAAAATAATCACATTACATACCCATTACATTATGAAACAACTTGTACA
>JAKDMR010000025.1 GCA_030452275.1 Candidatus Nitrosocosmicus sp.
CAATAAAATCAAAAACCAATTATTAGATGAAAGAATACTGATAAAGAATTTTGGAGACCTTGGAAATTACAATGGAGCAATGAGAATCACAATAGGAAATACTGAGATGAATGATAAAGTAATGTCCGTAATTGAAAAGTCACTAGCGACGTAGCCATCTTTGGTTAATAAGTTATAAATAAAATTTTATCCCGGTAATATCAGTTTTTCATGTTATGTCATTCTCACGCGAATCATCAGCAGTATTTTCGTCCATATTATCAATCATTAATTTTTTTTTGAGTATAGATACCCACTTCTTTGGGTACAGGAGTATCCAAAATCTTTCGAATTTTTTCGGCACGCATGTTTCCAAGACCTGGTACCCTGGCAAGCTCTGCTATCGAAGCATTCAAAACATTTGTAGGAGAATGAAATCTATCCAACAATCTTGTAGCTAATTTAGAACCTATTCCAGGTAAAGAGGTAAGAACGTATAATTGTTGAAGAAAAAAGGGATTTGACTTTTTTATTTTTTTAAGCAAAGGTCCATCATTTTTGCTCCTAAATTGATTGGAAGCTAATAAAATTAACAATTCAGCAGTATAAAAAACAGAATTAGTATATAAAATGGGTATTCTGAAATCAAGTGCTACTTTTATCAAAGTTTCGTATGCTACCCGTATTTTATTGATAATTAATTTAGAATCGTTTTCAAAATGCCCTCTTGTATCAAGGTCTGTTAAATTTCCTTCTATTATAATCAATGGCTTTGTATAATGATTTATTAAATCTGAACATTGAATAAATATGCGACCATCATAGACAGAATTTATCAAATCATATATGGTTTTTCTTTCAATAACGGTCTCAGAAGAAACAATATAATCCCCAACTGCTAATTGTTTATAATCGACAAATACCCCACTAAGTTTAAGTAAATTAGGAACTCGACTATTTTTCTCTCGCTCATCTGCAACAATTCGAATAGCCAATGCAATAATAAAAAAGCATATTCTTAATTAACATTCATAAGAAAAAAGTTGTTATTGCGGAGGTTGATTAAATTTATTGGATTGTGATCCCCCTTGAGCCATATGCATCATTTGATTAATCTTATTTTCTACTTCTTTTAGATTTTCCTTGACCCTAGATTCTTGTTTGCCCAAAACTATAGTCCTGGTATTTGAAAGCTCTTTCTTTTCTTCTAGTTCTTTTATTAAATTGTCCCTATCAGATTTAACCAACAAAGGGCCAGCAAGCTTGTATACGACATCATCAGGAGTAGTTTTCTTTAACTCCTCCAGGGCCCTTTCCGTTTCAGATATTTCTAGTTCAACCTGTTGTTTTTGCATCATTATTGCTTGAAGGTTTTGCTGTAATTGCTGTAATCTTGCAAGTTGCTCTTTTAGCCATGGAGGAAGCTCTTGTTCACTCATTATTAATACAAAGTAACTAAATATTCACTAAGATAAAAATTATTACAATAATATATCATTTGTCAAGATACAGTACAGAATATGCTAAATCTACTAGTCTCAAAAAAGATAGTAATGACGCACGGAATTTAGACATGTTGTTACCGGATACGGACAATATAATATAGTCATTTTCTATAGAAACAGTAACATGGGTATCAAAATCAGGAGTGGATTGAATATCGCCTCTTAACGCAACAAAAATAGAATTCAACGGTTTTTTTAAAATATCACGGTCATCATTATTAGATGGAAAAGATCCGGTATTATGGTTATGATGTTCTACATCAAAATAAATAAAAATTTTAGCCTTGAAGCTTTCCAAGATTTACGTCATAGGCTCCTGCTGCGACTTTATATTCGCATTTATTGCACTGCCATATACCCATCGCTACTCTTTTAAATTTTAATGAAGTACAGCCCGGACATCGTCTTTTTTGTTTTAATGTCCTATAGACCTTACCATACCTTTTTCGTACGGTAGCACCAAACTTAACACCCAAACCTTTTAGTGCTGTTGAACCCTTTTTTCTTTTAACCTTTAATTCAACTCCTTTATTTTAGAGCGCATTTCCTCCCCTTTAATTCTTGCTATTTCAGAGAACTGGACAATCTGATTGAAGAAAAATGGGCCCGTAAAGCCTTTTTGTACAGCAACTATATTTCCATCGGATTGGGTTGTCATAGTTATGCGGGCATCCATGCAAGCTTCCTCTTCTGTTGTTGGATCCAACAAGACCGATTCTCCAATTCTAACAGCGGTAATAGATATCGGCATTGTAGTAATGGGTGGAGGCATAGTTTTACCAGTATCAACTACCTGTTCGTCTTTAATTTCATAGATAGGAAATTTACTTGTTAAAAGAGCAGCCACTACTGCATAAGAGGTAGCATCTAGCAAATTACCGTCGCTGTTTATTATACTGCAGTCAACAAAAACGGTATAAACTATTTTTCCAGGAATCAAAACCAATTTATCTAAATCTAGCATTTCTGATTCGCGTATCCCTCTATCAACAACCCTTGATAATTCTATTGCGTCTTCGTCAGGGGGTCCAGGTTCAACATGAGGAGAGGCAGTAGGCAAAACTTCTGCAGACATGATCAATGCACCTTTATTCTCTAATCCTTCAAATGGTTCGCCTGTTTCAACTTTAACACCTGCTATAACTTCGGTATTACCTAGCTTTACCTTTGCAGAACCAGAGGCTTTATCTATTATACCTACCTCAATTTCAAAATTTCTGTACGATTCAAAATCGCGACCATCCAATCTTTTCTCTCTTGATAAAGCTTCTAGCATTTGTTGTTTGCGTAATTGTTCAACTATTACTGTAGAACGTTTTGAGGAGCTCATGCTTCTTCTTTCAGCTCCATCTCATTACCAAAATACTTTTTCATTAGTGCTTCTTTTTGTATTTCGTATACTGACTTGCATCCACTGATTGCTTTTTCCAAACATTCACTAAATTGAGCTGTAGTTAACTTACCATCCAACTGCAGCAAAGTTACTTGTTCCAAATTGGGCAAATAAGCTACAGGCATATCTGCATCTCCTTCTTTATCTTCAAGATCATTAATGTCTAGTACGATATTATCTGATAACCGTCCAGCAGCACAAGCAGAAACTAAATCACGCATATTAATTCCAGCATCGGCTAATGCTACGGATGCTGCATTGATACCAGCACACCTAGATCCACCATCGGCTTGTAATACTTCAACGAAAACATCAATTACTGCTCGCGGATAGTCACTTAAAATTAAGGATGGTTCCAAAGATTCACGCATTACTTTAGATATCTCCACTTCTCGTCGGGAAGGAGCTGGATTCTTTCGTGTATCCGTAGAAAATGGAGACATGTGATATCTACACCTAAGAACACACCTATCTGGAAGAGCCATATGTTTTGGATGAACTTCACGTGGCCCGTAAACAGCGACAATTATTTTATTCTTCCCGAATTCTATATAAGCTGAACCGTCTGCATTTTTTACCACACCCACGGTAATCTTAATTGAACGTAATTCATCCATCCCTCTGCCATCGGATCTTTTTCCGTTTTCATCCATTAAAGCTAATTCTTTCAAATTATACACATCCTATTTGATCACTCTTGTTTTTTTTCTTTTTGATCGCTATTGCTATCGTTGTTGGATGACTTTTCAGAATTATCATTTCTATGCTTTTCTTTTGAACTAGAACTAGATTTACTATTATTCGGCGCTGCTGATTCAGTAGTGGGTTGTGGTGGCGTGGCTGATTCAGTGGCTGATTCAGTAGTGGGTTGTGGTGGCGTGGCTGATTCAGTAGTGGGTTGTGGTGGCGTGGCTGATTCAGTAGTGGAAGAAGTATTCATTGATTCTGGTTGTTCTGGATCAACAGGGTCTTGAACATTAAGTAAACTCTTGACTCGTTGAGTAAGGTTAGTAGTATGAGACTCTTCCTCTACCATTTTAATAGCCTTTGCAGCCAAACTGAGACCATCTGGGTCTCTGCCTGTAACAACTACTATACCATTTTGACCGATTATCACTCTTGTTTGGGTAGCTTGTTCTATAGTTTGAATCATAGAACCACGTTTTCCAATTAATCGTGGAACTCGAGTGGGAGAAATTTTTATGAATTCACCGTAAGGGATCTTTCCTAAATCCTTATCTTGAACTGTAAGCATCGGGTCTCTAGTTCTATCAAAAGATACAATCCTTGCAATAATTAAGTCACCTATGCTTAGTTGTCTACCCATATCATCTTTGGCTGGTGAAAAATCTCGGCCAAATACATCTTGTGCAGGCAGGTGAGCGAAAAAGCATGCATTAATATCAACATCCCAAGATAGAGAAGATCGATCAATAATCTTTCCGATTACTAAGTCGTTAACACGTGGTATATAAACACCTGATAAAGGTATAACTTTAACACCATCTTTACCAGCTTCAGCAATTCCAACTCTGGTAGATACTAAATAATTACCACTTTTAACAACATTCATCAAAGGTTTATAATTACCCTCAATAATTTTATCTCCAGGTATAACATATCTCCTCTTTATTTCCTGCATTTTAGAAATTGTCTACCTCCAATAACAAAATAGATGTAAAATGAAATGTTTTCATATTTCTATATCTAATTATCTAGAATTTGTTCTATAATATAATCTGTAAGTAGTTATTCCTTCACTTGTGCGGATCCTTTAGTCAATGAACCTATCCGTTCGAGAAAGTTCCCTTTCATACCAGCATTTATTTCTATATTTACTTTTAAAGAACCATCTGATAGCCATTCTTCAGAAGTTAGAACGCCAGAGCTTTTAATAAAATTATAACTGGTGGAGGAAAATGAGCTTGGTATAAGAATAACAAGCTGCAACATTTCAGATTTTAATGGAAGAATTTTTCTAAGAGAGTCAACAATAGATTTGACCTGGTCTTCTGCTTTCTTGAAAGGATCAATTGTGACTCTTACATCTTCTAGTGCGTTTTCTATTCGTTGAACAGGGTGAGGAAGTTTTGTTTTGGGATCTACAAAATTCTTATTTATGTATTGAACAATCTGTTTTCGCTTGTCCTCTACCATTTTGCGCCTTTGATCTGTAGTAAGATTTAGCTCTCCTTTAAGCAATATTTGTTTAAGTATTTCATTAGAGTCACTTGTTTTGAAATGTTTATTTAATTTATCAGCGGCAACTCGAGATCCTTTATTTGCATCTGAATATATTTCGTCTGAGACTAATACGGAAGACAAATCGGTTCGTTTACCCAATTTATATTCTAATGCAGGATCTGGCTTTACTAAAATTTCAAATCTATCATTTCCAATAGTTAATTTTACAACAGTAACTTTTGAATCAGCCATACAATAGAAAATTAACTGTGATATATTAATATAATAATATGTTTAGTATGTTTCAATATTCATAATAGATTCATTACATTTTTAATATACGTAAGATTAAAATTATTTGATTTGATCTCCATAGATTTAAAGGTTATTGATAAACATGATGAAAGAATAACCATTAAATTTAATAACGTACCTCGTCAGTACGTAAATGCAATTAGACGACTATCAATTAGCGAGGTGCCTACTTTTGCTATTGATGACGTAGTTGTTCTAGAAAACTCATCAGTAATGCATGATGAAGCAGTTGCTCACAGGCTTGGTTTAATTCCACTGAGGACTGACTTGAAGAAATTTTCATTACCCGAAGAATGCAGTTGTAAGAGTTCCTTGGGATGTACGAATTGCAGAGTTTTATTGCAACTTGATGCAGAAGCTAATGAAAAAACTAAAACAATTACTACTTCAGAGTTAATTTCAGAAGATGAATTTGTAAAACCAGTAAGTCAGGATATTCCGATCATAGTATTAGCTCCAGGTCAAAAATTAAAGTTTGAGGCATATGCGAGGCTGGGATTTGGCAGGGATCATGCAAAATGGCAGCCTGCTACAATAGCGGTAGTAAAATATGGCGAAAATGAAAATGAAATTTTTTTAACTGTGGAATCTAATGGAGCATTAACTGCAGAGGAAATAATCATAGCAGCAATTGAGCAACTAAATAAAAGCATAAAGGAATTTGGCGAGACAATTAACGCACTCCAAATACCAAACAACCTCTAGGTAAATTTATTTGGTACTTTATACTCTTTTAATTGGAATAGCAAGTAATGTTTAACGATACTTTAATAGATAATACAGTTTGGATTCTACGTAAAGCATTTAAAAGTAACAAGGCACAGATTTGGAAAGCACTAGAGAAAGAATTTTCCAGATCTAGATCAAACAGGAGACAGGTTAACATCCAAAAATTGGATAAAATTACTAATAACGGGGATATAGTAGTAGTTCCAGGCAAGATTTTGGGCAATGGAACGTTAGGGCATAAATTAACGGTATATGCATATTCATTTTCAGAAACTGCCATAAGTAAATTGAACAATGCAGGGGCAGAAGTTATTTCATTGCAATCATTAATAAGTAAATATCCTGATGGGAAAGGTGTAAAAATAATTGGTTAAGGAGACAAAGCCCGAAGAAAGTCAATCGCAACAAAATAAGGTTAAGGAGACAAAGTTGGAGACAAAGCCCGAAGAAAGTCAATCGCAACAAAATAAGCTTATAGTAGTTGATGCGACAAATTGTATTTCAGGAAGACTGTGCTCGAAGGTATCAAAATTATTATTGCAAGGTAATAGAGTATCCGTAGTAAATGCTGAAAAAGTGATGGTATCCGGAAACAAGTATGAAGTCATCGAAAGTTACAAGAAAAGATTAGAAGTTGGATCAATTGTTAACCCAATTCACGGTCCATTTCATCCAAGAAGACCAGACACCATAATTACAAAAATGATAAGAGGCATGGTGCCAAAAAGAAAATCCAGCGGAATGCAGTCTTTTAAAAGATTAAGGGTATATATGGGCGTACCAGATGAGTTAAAAAATTCAGCAATGAAATCATTTGAGGACGCAAAAATTACTAGACCCGAATCATTTTACATATCCATGAGTGATGTGGCAAAACAGATAGGTTGGAAAGGAGTAGTTCAATAATATGAATAAAATAGATCTTTATCCGGGGCAAAGAAAGACATGTAGAGCAGTAGCTACAATCGTAAAAGGAAATGGAAAAATTAGAATTAACAATATCCCTGTAGAAGTCATTCAACCAGAAGTAGCAAAGGAACTCATTTTAACACCTACTAACATAATTGGTGAACTTAGGGATAGAGTAGATGTTAACGTACACGTCAATGGAGGCGGCTTTATGGGACAAGCGTTTGCAAGCGCAGTAGCAATTTCACGTGCATTAACAGGAGAAACAAAAGGTGCAAAAGATCCAAGGGATCATCCATTTACAAGAAACATCAGAGAAGAAATCAAGAAAAAAATAACAGAATTTGATAGACATTTGCTAGTTGGGGATCCAAGGCAAACAGAGTCAAAGAAATATGGTGGTCCAGGGGCAAGACGAAGAAAACAGAAATCATACCGTTAATTTTTTACTTTTGGCATATTTTTTGATATCTTAATTAATACAAGAAGATAGAATACAATATGTCACACAATGGCATAGATATAGATCAGTATATTCTGCTGATTATATATCCTAGTATAGCATTTTTTGCAGTAGGCTTTATCACAAGAAAAATAGATTTAAGAAAGACAATTACCTATGCCTTACAAGCCATAATCTGTTTTTGCTTTTCGATTGGTTATTATATATTTATACCCTATGGCGGTGCTCAGGGCTTATCAGTAATATTGGGACTGTTTGGGATCTTATTATTAATTTTAGCAAGGAAAGAAAAAATTTCTCCAGTTACTACTACAGAAGAAGGGAATGAGAAAGGAATGAGAAAGGAATGAATCAAAATTGTCGGTTCCGTAACTCTACAAGAACAGAAAAATGCGATTAACGTCCAGATTTAGAGTAAAAAATATCAATAACGTATTAGAATTTTTGGATGATATACATGTCGGAAGATTAGCAACAATTGACGTAAATGGATATCCTCAAATAATTCCAATGAATTTTGTTCATACGGTTACAGATTTAAGCAGGAAAAATTTTAGCCCTGATTACGGGAAGCCAACATATCGAGAAGACGACGAAAGGGAAAATACAGACAATGATTTCAAGAGAGTAAATAATGTCTTTACCAAAAACCCAATTCTTTATGAACATGTAATTTATATGCATTCCCATCACAGAGGAGAGAAAATTGAGAACCTCCTGCGAAATCAAAAAGTAGGATTTGAAGTCGATAAGGAAATTTGTTTTTTGCCTTCGTACTATTTTCATCCTACCGATGCTTCTTTTGCGGACACCTTGTATACAAGTATAGTAATAAAAGGAAAAGCATCTATTGTGTCTGATAATCAAGAAAAAGCTTTTGCAATGAACAAAATGATGCAAAAATATCAATCGGAAGGTAAGTATACTGAACTAAATCAAGATGCAAAATCCATTATACATCTAACAGTAATAAAAATTAATGTTGATACAATTGACGGTAAATATAAAATCGGACAAGAATGGTCTGATTCCTTTAGGAAGGATATAGCAAACAAGATTATTCAGAGAGAGGGAATTACTAGAGCAAGAGAAATTTTAAAGGATATGAAAATAATCATACTAAAAAATGGTGAATTGGAATTACCAATTTCAGTAAATCTGGAGCTATAATAAATAGAGGACCAAAAAAATGAGATGGAATTTGCCATTAATAATAAACAGGTACGTTAGTTTTTCATACCACAGACTTCAAAACTAAAAGCAATATACCCGATTATTGAGCTATCCTTTCGAATCGGGAAAAAATTGTCAGTATACTTAGGCATTAATTCTTGTTTTAATGATAACGCATCTTCTTTTGATATATCTAATCTTAACATATCTTTACCAAAGAGTAAATCCCATAAATCAATATCAAGAACTTCTTTTAATGCAATGAAAGAAATAATCCTGTTAGTATTTGCTTTGTCCACAACTATGAAATAGTTAAATTCATTCTCTTCAGAAAATGGATCAGGGGCGGTAAAACAATCTATATTGAAATAACTAGTCAATCTTTTTCTTAATAGGTGTGATGAATAAGACATGATTGCTAGATCAGTAAGAGACAATGCTTTTACAGTGGCTAGAGTAGGCCCTTGAATATTTAATGAAAGCATATCATAACTAATAATGTAGGGTATTAATTATTTATGGAGAAATAAGAATCATTAACATAAGTTTAAAAATATAACATCTGTAAAGTGATGTAAGGTAAAAAGCCGGGGTACCCAAGCTAGGTAAGCAATCAAAAAATCCAGCCCTAAAAGGGGTCAGCCTCGAGATCTAATAAATGAGGAAATAAAGGATAGATAGCTGATGTCCTTCCGGACTCGTGGGTTCGAGTCCCACTCCCGGCGCCTCAAACGTGGGTTCCTTCAATAATTTTAAATAGTTCGATAACAAGCACCTTGGCAGTGAATCCATCTTTAATTTCAAGTCAGACAACTTGTATTCAAACAGTTGAAATTAATTCCCAAGATAATCTAGAAAAAAAGATAGATTCAATCACCCGATCACTATCAAGACCCTACTATAATACGATATTAAAAAATCTTTTAAAAAGTAATTATGAAAACGCCAAGACTATTTACGAACATATTGTTGTCGAACAAACAGAATTAAATATAAAGAATTCAACAATCGAAGGTAAGTTAAGAATTCTCGTATGGTTGTCTAATTTTCATAATGATAATAAATTGTTTATAGACATGACTAAATATGATATACTCGGATATTTGAATAATTTAAGAAAAACTCCTTCTCAGGATCCGTCTAACAAATGGGTTGGAACCTATAATGGAAGACAAACTATTTTATTAAAGTTTTTTAGATGGTTGTATTCTCCAAACGAAGATTATAAAAATAGATCAATCCCTGAATGTATGAAAGGAATTAGAAAACTACCGCGTAAAGAAAAAACTTCCTATAAACCCTCGGATATCTGGGATTCAAGAGATCACGCCTTATTTTTGAAATATTGTCCCTACAAGAGAGATAGATGTTATCATGCGTTAGCCAGTGATATGTCCGCGAGACCTCATGAAATTTTGAATTTAAAAGTCAAAGATATAATTTTTAAAATAACTGAAGATGGAATTCAATACGCCGAAGCGAGAATCACTCAAGGAAAAACAGGTCCTAGAACAGTTCCGCTAATCGACTCCATTCCCTATGTAAAGGAATGGTTAGAAGAACATCCTAACGGAAATAACAGCGATTCATTTATTTTTATCTCTTTAGGGAATAATTACGGTTCTAACTTGACGTTAGATGGACTTTCGAGTCATTATGATTATTATAAAACAAAGTATTTTCCTAATTTATTAAATGACATCACTATTCCTGAAAAAGACAAGACAGTGGTTAAAAACATGTTGACTAAACCTTGGAATCTGTATGTATTTCGACATAGCGCGTTAACTGAAAAAAGTATGATTCTACCCGAATCGATTCTTAAAGATCACGCGGGATGGACTATGTCAAGTAAGATGACTCAGATCTATATTCACTTGAGTGGAGAATCATCCAAAGTTCTGTTACAAAAGAGAGGGGTTCTAAGGAAAGAAGACATGGAAGTTTCAGACACGTGGAGACCCAAATTTTGTTCTAATTGTAATGAACCTAACAAAATAGAAAACAAGTTCTGTATCAAATGTAGAATGGTGTTATCTTTTGACTCTTACATGGATACTTTAAAAGAACAAAAAAGTAAGGATGAAGAAAGAATCAAGAGGATAGAAGAGAGATATCAGAATGATATGAAACAAATGAAAATAGAAATTGAGAATAAATTACAAGAAATAAGGTCAAGAATAGATTTATCTAAAGTGTAATCGCGCGGCATGACGCGATTACAAAACTTATCCAGTATTAAGATAACATTAGTAATAATAATCGAGATTCACACTGGTCCTAGTGTGGAACATGGGGAACATGGTATTATACATACTTGTGATATTTTTTATTTTTATGATATATGTATATATTCATGTTCCAGATGTTCCACTACCAAACTAGAATCTGAATATTGTCATAGTTAGTTTTGATCTGAACAGGATGTAAGGAATAATGGTAGCGGGTTAGGTGGCATGTGAAAACAAATTTGAATGAATTAACAATCCTAACTAACCTAGTTCGTACGGACCTACTTAGATTCTTTTGTTTATGAACAATTTTGAGTTCGAATACGAAGAATGTATGTGTGATTATTGATTAATTTTCAACTACGTCCTTCCTGTTATTTTGTTGGATATCCACTTCACCATGTCATTAGATAATGTATCATATTTTGAATTACATTTCGTGTCTTTTCTTTTTCCAATTATTTCTTTTTTCACTCACCGCCTCAAAATTTTCATATATGCGGGGCCTTGTTTCTCTCATTCCTTGTATTATAGGTTTTGCCTTGTGCCAAAAAGGACTAGGATTGAAAATATCAAAATATATGTCGGGGTTTATTAGACCATGACTAATAAGTGTGCCAAATAACTCAAAGAATCCACATACTGCAATAAAATGCGATTTTTCTTTTGAATCTGCAGAATATTTTTCATGATACTCTTTGTAATTGTTAGCATCTAGTTCATCTAAAAACCACAGTCTAGAATCTCTATGCCCATCATATATCTTGTACAAGTCTAAAATTATATTTACATGATTATCTGACGACATATTCTATTACATATTATTGTACTTGATAAAGATATGATTCAATTGGATGCTTTCCAATCAAAAGAAGACATTTGGTCAATACCAAAGACCAATATTGACTCGGGTTCGGTGGGACGAGTGTGCAATTTCATACGAGTTTGTAATTGGGAAGATGTAGGAATATCATAATTCTTGGAAGAATAAATATCAAAGTACATATGCGCTAAATCCAACCACCTGTTTGAAATATGCCATCAAAATGATTGATAAATAGCAATGTCTACAAAATTTACATATGCCAGAACTTAACAGTATTTCTGAATTAAAGAAACTGCTCGATGCAAATTGCAAAATAGAAAAAGTGGAACCACCAGTCTATGCTTCTGATGCAGAGGTCAATATAGTAAAAGTATCCATAGTATGTCCAGATGGTAAATCTCACACAATCAAGGCATACAAAGAAGAAGCATCCACATTAAGAGAATTCATAAGAACACACAAATAAATTCCATTTAATTGAAAATTTTGTTTTCTGACAGTTCCACTAATACTGTAGTGGATACTGTCGAAAGACAAATTATTGTTGATATATAAAATGGCAGTAGTTTATTGATAATTTAAACAATCGGAAATAGTTTATCCTTTTTGCATTTTCATCCGTTACCAAAACAAGTAGCGTGTTCGGTGGAAATGGAGATGGTGAGTCTATAATATAATGAGGTGTTAAAAGATGGGGCGCTTGTATGTTAAGGCTCATAATGTTGGTGGGTTTTTATACGTGGGCTTTTCGTATATCCAAAAGTGTAAACCATTGTTAGGATGATATGATTCTAATGGGTTAGGTTTTGAATTCTCTACCAATATGTAGAATCTACTTCTATCAAACAATTTCTTGATTTGTTTCTTTTGAACCTTTGATATACTACCAGTGTAAAACTCTAACCCGTCGCCCTTATTCCAGTAAAAGTGTAAATTATATACGTTCTTTTCACCCCCGAGTATTTTAAAAATTTTTCTGGTTACCCCTATTTGTTGGGTTTTGGTTATGGTCATTTGTCTAGTATCATGACAATTAGTCTAGCTTGTAATTCAAGTTTCTCGGGTTGTTTGTGGGGGTCGCGGTCGCTCATGATGATGATATTATCCCAACTACTTTAATCATTACCTCTACTATGTGTTTAGACCCGTATACTATGCGGGTTAGGTGTATCTGAAACAAATTTAACTCCATTCCATCTCTTGCACCATGACTTATATTGAATTAATTCAGCATATTGTTACCATAAATTCGATGTTTGGGTCCGATAGTATCTAGACCCCTCTACTCTTTATACTCAATGGTTATTCTGTGGGATTAAGTTCCTTATGGTATAAGGGTTCGGATATTTCGACTAAGATTAACTAACATACATATGCGTCCTCTATTTTAATGCGGGCCACTAGGAATCTAATTCAAAAATGAATGAAGTATACTGACAAACTTAATTTCAAAGACAAGTTTTTAGCTAACCATTGACTGTG
>JAKDMR010000341.1 GCA_030452275.1 Candidatus Nitrosocosmicus sp.
TTCACTAAATATTGTGATTAGATTGAGTAACATAACAAGAATCTATAAGATAACAATTATTTTCGCAACCTTTTTTGCCATTTCTATGATTGTTTCACTTGCTATATTATAGTACAAGATGGTTCTCGCAACTAGTGAGAAAAACGATGATACAGGACCACAAGTTGATAAGCAAGGCCAATGGGTAAGTCAAGGGGCACAATGTGTTTCTGGAGAGGCTGTTCTGTTTGCACGTAATATTGTTGGAATTCAATCGCAAGAACAAAGAGGCAATTTGGCAGCAGCTCAAAAATAACCTTTTTTATCTGAAATCCAAGGCCAACCTTCTCAACAATTACATCCCTTGGGAAAAGCACGGGATCTAGTTATGAATTATTAACGATTATCGATTGAATATTCTGAATTAGTTTGGACTTTCATTGCTGGTGTTCCTTTTAGGCAAAGGCTAAGACTAAGACTAGGACTAGGCTGATGCCCTTTCATTAAGATAATTTTAGGCAGAGTAATCCGGGAATAATTTATTGGTAAAACTCCAACCTGTGGACCTCACAGTAGAATAGATTTAGTTTACAATAATAGGATCATTTAGCTTTAGATTCATATCAAGATATACCTATCAAATGTTGAGGATCATCAATAAATAGTTGAATGTCAACTACCAGAATGTAATTATGATAAGGATGATTTTGTTATTCATATTTTTTTCGCTCCCTGTTCTCAATTATTTTTGGTTAGCATGGAGTGTCCAGGACAGTAATTTTACAATCACTATAAATCCCGGAGCCACAAATAGCGATAGTCAAAATCCAATAGCTCCTGCAAATGCAACGGTGCCAGAGGGATCAACTATTATTTGGCTTAATAATGACTCCACTCCACATCTAATAGTATCTGGAACTCCAGATCAAGGTCCATCAAACATATTTTATGGAGACTATTTCAGTGCCAGTGAATCCTACAATATAACACTCGATAATGCTGGAGCTTACAACTATTACGATCCCACTTGGAGTCATATTAGAGGTCAAATAACTGTAGTACCAAACAATAATGATATTGTCATATAAAACAATGATAATAATTTTCGAGGCTAAGCAAATATTGGTCTTACTGCCAAGTAATACCTATTAGCCTTCTATATAATTTCCCCAAGGGGTTCGATTTAACTTTATGCCGGGACAATTAAACTCTCATTTATAAGAGAAAATATCATATCGGCGGCGGGAATGTGAAATTAGATCACAACTAGTATGCCTTCTCTAGTGAATCAAATTGGGATGTTGATCCGTTATTTCAAATCAAAATCTCCTCTGTTTTGAATAGAGGCAGTACAGAAACGCATTAATATTTTCTGGAAACGTGGTCTAATTTTAATGCAAAAATTAACTTTATAAATAATATCCAGGTTCGGTGAGTTGGTTAATATCTGTCTTAATAGATTTAAAACAATGTTTGCCCTTAATGTGTTACTTAAGATTATACTGATTCATTATAAAAAATATGTTTGTTTCTGGTCGGAATCTAAAAAACTTACTTGTTATCGAATAATTTTCGTTCTAGAATGAATCAAATCCTCCAGTATCCATTCCGCCCATATCACTAAAACCACCTGTGTCAGAAGCGCCTGTGTCAGAAGCGCCTGTGTCAGAAGCGCCTGTGTCCGATGCTGCTCCCGAATCTTCAGTGCCAGACCCTCCTGATTCGTCTGCTTGGCCTTCGGTCTGAGCACTTTCACCTGGATTCATTGCCATTCCCATAAAAGCCATCATAGATCCAAACATTACCATGCTCATTAGCCCAGAAAATAACATCATCGGCATCCAGCTTCTGTTTTCGTTCATGTAACTCTGCATTTGACCTCTATCGCCGGTTTCGTAGAGTTGTTGAAGTCGCTGTGATTTATACGTTAATTCTTGTTTTTTTGAATCTAGCATTTTCATGCCAGTCTCTGAAATATGAACCTCAGTTTTCTTATTGCCAAAAAAACCCTTCTTAACAACCGTGTTTATCAATTTCTGGTTTGTTAGGTCATTTACAATCAATTCAACTTCATCTTTGGATAACTTTGTGACCTTGGCGATGCTGTCTATCTTTTTCATACCCCTAGAGATTGCGTCTAATACCATGAAATGATTTGGACTTTCGTTAAAATTGTTATTAGATGACATAATTATATATGAAACAATAATTATTTAAACTAGAGTTCGAATTATCTGCGCGTATAGTGTATCAATATTGAAGAACAATCTACAAGAAACAATATCATCAGCGATACTCATTGCCATCGGTGGCCTGAATAGTAGCATTAGACCAATTAGATCCTAAATTTGATGTCAAATTGCCTTCTAGCAGTGGCTCTGACGTTGCTCGCGATAGATTATTAACATTAGGCCGTGCTGTCGCTGAGAGCAGGGTTCCACTTATCGCAGTAGTGGATACAATGACGCCTATTGAGGCGAAAACATACGTAATCTTAATAGAATTATAGGATCAACATATTATATAATGTACATATTTCTAGGTTCTGTAAAGTCTTCGTCAGATCAAACATCTTTATTAAAGTGTAAAAAACCGTCAGATGCTATTTTTCCAGATAAATATAATTTTTATCACATCGAATGGTATATCGACTTAGAAAATCTATTCCCAATAAACTCGGAATGCTCTTAATGATTTCCCAATTTTGTTCATTTACATTTGGGCGAGAGATGTCAATATGACTCAATTTTTCAGCTATGAAAAAGTTATTTAGGTCAAAAGACAACATACAATTAAAAATAGAATAAGTTGGAATCATCCCACTTATTCCTAGAGATTTTGATGGATCTCCAAGATATGAAAAGTTTATCCCTAATCTAAGAGCATCATTTAAACTGATAGTAGTTATATCACAACCAGTATCAATCTTAAAAGCAATTGAATTATATATTACAGGATTTGCGCAAATTACTGTTGCTTGAATATAGTAACCGTGTCCTAACTTATATCCCATAAGTCGCATATGATTTATTCTTAAATTATGGATACATAATCTTTTTCACTTATATAATGAATAAAAATATGTCTTATATCATCATATTTCTCACTCAGTCTATTCAATAGGGTTGCTTGTTCTATATCTGAGTCTATAACATCATTGTTGTCTATCGCAATGAATCTACCTCTATAATCATTTTTTATTTTATTAAAATGAGTGACAAACCATTGAAAATTTTTATTGGATCTTTTTATTATTTCTTGGTTATGAGGG
>JAKDMR010000342.1 GCA_030452275.1 Candidatus Nitrosocosmicus sp.
ACTGAGTTAAAATATCTATGTCAAATAAGCTAAGACTTATAGGGTATTCGTCAATAGGGAACAATCCCAAACTGTCTAGATCTTCTATTTTAGTTGATAAGGCCCTTAATGGATAAAGTGTAATACTACATATTAAGAACTTCAGAGGTTTCTTTTTATCTATTTCAAGTAATAACTTAGTCTTATCATTGTTGTAAAATCGAGCTGGTTCTTCAGCAGTAATGAAATCTTGTACTCGTTTACCTTGGCTATAAGATTTACCGAGCATTTTAGCCAAGTCCTTCGTCAAACTTTTTGGTGCTCCTCTTAGAGCGGCATCAGAAAGTTCACCTGTTTTCGCTTCCAAAATGACAATAACATTTCCGTACTTAATCAGTACATCAGTCTCAAATGATTGTTCGGTATTTTTATCAAAATAGTATAGGTTACTAAAAACACTACCAGGTGGAAAAATTCTTTCTAAAAATTCTCCAGTTTTTTCTTCAAGATAATTTGACTTAATTTTGGTATATTTCTTACCCGTTCTTGTATTATTGGACAATTCGTTCTTCATCATATTTGCAAAATAAACGTGGTGATCCCAAAGGAGGGGTAAACTGGGGCAAAAATATCCATCGGTTCTCTTTATGATGGGTTTTTCAAACAAGATATTGTTATCAAGAAGGTTATTGAATGTTGAATGCTGATCTCCAAATTGAATACTTAAGAAATTTAGAAATTTCATAAATCTATTTAACGATTCTTCATCCAAAGAATTCGTAGTTTGAATGGCCTGTGTGTCTATTTTGATATCAAAAAGGGGGAAATCGTATAATCCCTTTTCGTTTAATTTTTTATTGATTTTGTAAATATTGTAAGCACTTCTCATTTTTTGTCTGTTTCGCTCAAACGATGACTCGAACTCAGATTCTACGTATTGAATGAATTTCATTGTATCTGAGAATGTGAAACCTATTTTCTGTTCAAAAAAGGAATCGAGTTTTCCAAAAACAGCCTTTCCTAAATCGTCATACTGAAATTGATATCCCCCATAATTAACTTGGTTTAGAAGTTTAAAAGAAAAGAGTTTAAATTTGAATTCCTGAGTGGCTTCATCAGTATTTTCGATTCTGATTTCTTCGAATATCTTTTGATAATAGTGATCGATATAGAACATTAGAGTTTTAACCAAATTATTTAATGCGTTAATGGGTGGATCCGGCAGATTATTCTTTTCTTTTTTTAGCATCAGACCGGTTAAGAAGAAAATACCTCCACTATCAATTAATCTATGGTATTCAAGATTCTCGTTAGTAATAAAAGCTAACTGAAGTTTCTCTAAAATTTTGATGTTGTCAAAGCTGTTGATAAATGAATGAATGTTGTTTAGGTTGATTTGAGCATATAGAGAACACACCTTGTTAAAATTGAAAGTGACTTATTATAATATTTCGAATGAATATCGGAGGATGAAATGATAATTAGGTGTAATTTACTATTCCTACTATTAATTTTCAATTTAGTTGGATCTTAATGTTTTATCTTGAAAGGATTTTCCCTAAATAGCATTTAAATCGATTGGAACACTAGACATATGCATCTTATAGCTATTGATTCAGTAAATAACCAAAGGATAGAGAATGCAACGCTAGTAGTTGAAATACTTGCAGACATGCCTGCTGTATATAATGAAAATATAACATAACAAAAGCCGGTTATATAGGCTTTGAGTCCCATGCGGGGTATGCGAGTAATGCATTTTTCTCAGATTGTCCGTGGTTTGATTTATTTATTAGCAATGCGGAAAAACAAGGTGGTTTAATACAAGCAGCTGATAGTGTTAAGGCAAGGTTAACACCCCTATAAGGGAAAGTTAGCACTGATAAAATGGTTTACTTTCTGTCAGCGGTTGCTGAGGTAGTTACTGGATTGGGTAGACAAACATTATTAGAAATGCAAGAAATTGCTAAAATATTAAAACTGCGGTTAAATAATAAAGAAACTTCAGATATATGTGATTCTCATAACAGTAATTATGTAAATGTAACAATTATTGACCGAGCTAGTTATCTAATGATCTTAGCGACAACTATTGGAATACTGTATTACTTTATGAAAGGTCATTATGATGAATTACCCAATTATGGTCTTGTTTATATTTTTGGTTTAATGCTCGTTATCGCTAATAGTGGTTGGGCAATAATGTCGTCGATAATTGCATGAAGATTTCCTATTCATATTCGAAATTTAGGTATTAATTTGGCGTATAATGATGGATTAATAGCTACTCTTTCTCACCTTTTATTATGTTATGTTTTCTTATGGCTAACGGTAGCGATAGCGTAATTATTTTATTCTTATGCTGTAACGTATCTTTGAATCTTAACGGTTTGAAGCCTTTTTCTTTTGCTCTTTTTATCTAGTATTTTATGATCACGTCAAAGTCATTTATTGAAGGTTTTAACAATTTCACATCAATACATTTTACAGCCCTTTGTTTTATTCAGTTCGTATTCTTACATTTTCATTGTAACCTTTATCAACTAAGGCGTTTATCCAATATCGAATGTCTCAGGAGAGTGACGATACCAATCAATCAATTAGTGGTTTAAAGGATATTTTTAAGGTAAGTTATGATGGCAAGACAATAAAAGATAGATCTGAAGAGTTTTTTTCGAACATCCAAGGCTTGGAAAGCCTCAAGAATATTTTCTACAGAGCATTAATTTCGAAAAAACAAATTAATATGCTATTATTAGGTGACGATGAACATCTTAAATCTAAATTCATACTGCATATAAAGGAACAGTGTAATGATGTATTTTACTTTGATGCTTCAAAAACCCATGGCTCAAAGTTAATAGGCGAATTATATTCTAATCGATTATCACAAGTTATAATTATTGACAATATTGATGAATTAAGAAAAAATTATTTAGACTCATTGGGTGGCTTCCTAGGTGAGGGACGTATTGCGCAGTTTCAAAAAACTAAGAGTAAAGACTTCATGATGCAAAATATCAAAGTATTTGCAACTGCGGAAAATTTAAAGAAATTCTCTTCGCGACTAAAAACTCGCTTTCTAATTTATAAGATTCCTACATAGACTAATTTAGGACAGAGAAGTTCGACCATTTTCCCAGGCAACAATTTGTGCCGTGTTGCATGAATCTGAGGCCCTTCTATTTTGAAAATTTATATTTATCCTTACTTCGACATCATCAAACTAAATTACTCAATAAAAGTAAATTGGAATTTTTTACGTTTA
>JAKDMR010000343.1 GCA_030452275.1 Candidatus Nitrosocosmicus sp.
TCCTTTTTCAAGTATTATTTGAGCTGTTAAGTTTTGGATTCTTAGAATAGATTTTAAAAACAGATTAATATCAAATTAATAGAGTTACTCATTAATCAATAGGAATGTAAAAGGTCATCTTCTATATTTCTCTTTCTTATTCTATTATGGTTTTGATGAACCCAATACTCGTGTTTTAGTTACTAGTTACTCTTAATATGTATTATTTTTACCACAGTAAGGTAATTCTATATTTGAAGATTTAATTAAAGAAATAAAGTGTGTATACTTTTAAAGACTATGTCATAATAGTAGAGAAAAATTGGTTTTACCCTGACTTTTCAGTTCCTGCTGCAATGAGCACATTTTTAATCTGACGTGGAAGAGCACTAAAGAAATCTGGAGCCTTGGTAAATACAGTACCTAATACTTTGTCAGAATAAGAACTAAGACCTCCAACCATTCCTATAAATTCTGGATTTTCATTGCTAAAAAAAGAAGCAACAGTACCACTGTTCGAGTCATCAGAGTTTTCTAGATAGTGGAAATAACCGGCAGGGACAAAAAAGACCTGACCTTTGTGGATTTCTGAAGTCCCTATCTCTCCGTTAGGACCATATGCTGTAAAACGTACTTTACCGTCTATTACATAGTTTAACTCTCCTGCATTTGGATGCGTATGTGGTTCTATGATTCCTTTTGGTTTTAGATCAATTACAAATACTGATAATCCTCTGAGAATTGGAAAGAATGGTATACTTCCTAACCTAGCATTCCCTCCGTTTGTTTTAATTTGTGGATCCATATTACCCAAGTTTAACGAATATGGGTTTGAAGTATTGTCAACATCGTTACCGTTGTTGTTGCTATTATTATTTTGCTCAGTGATGTTGATCTTGTTGCTACCGAAAATAACATCCTTAGGTAATTGGTAGTTTAATTGATCAAAGAATGCGGGAGATGTTAGTCCAAAGATGCTGTTTAAAACTCGTGTAGGCAAAGAACCCACAGATCCCGATATGCCCAAATATTGAGGATTATCATTATCATAAACCATAACCAGTTTTAACCCCTCTTCTCCAATACTTTGAACATCATGCCAGTAACCCGTAGGTATAAAAGTCAATTGTCCAGGATTAATAATAAAAGCATCTTTGTGAGCGTTATTCCCATAAATGGTTATTTCAGCTTTTCCTGCAATACAATAGTTTAATTCCGCTGCATTTGTGTGCCAATGAGGTTCATTTACCCCTCCTTCTTTTAATCTAAGGAGAGAGGCGCCCATTCCCGACAATATTGGAAAATTATTAACGTTCATTGATGATATACTACCTAGCAAATTAGAGAATTCAGGTTCTGCGTTATCTAAATCAAAAGTACGGTTTAATGTGTTCTGAGAATTATTCATTTAGTATTCTTATATTATGTGTTAATAAGTATTACGGATAGCGACTTTTAATTCACAATTAAAATGAACAATGAATTTCAGATTAGTGATCACTTTGTTCCTTATAATAATGACACTACTAAAAGGTATCACCTTAACTTGCTAGATACTAAATTTAGTGCTATCATATACCAATATCTATATTGGAATAAGTATGACCTTTTCACACGTCTATAAATATATTACTTAATCTGCTTTGTCGCCTCGATCTATGCAGATTAAATTTGATATTCTTTTCAGTGATGGTAGAATGGCTTTCCTATAATCGCCCATTAACTCTACATAGTGAGAACTTTTTCTTATACGATTTTCTTGATACCTGATTGGGATTGGGATTCCGATCTGGAAAAGAAAGATTGAACAAAAACAAAAAAGGGTAACTATTCGTATTCCACAATTCCTTTATACTTATGATAGGTTACTACAACTATAAAACCCTTTGGTCTTCAGATGTTGTTCCTATATTCAGGACATAATCAAGAACAATTTAGTATTCGCATTCAAGTATGACAGATGACAAAAGTATCAATCAAAAAGTAAATGCTTAAGTTTACTTGCCTGTTCTGAATCCAATTTCTTTATTGCGTTGTTGTTTGTTATTATGTTATCTGAAAATCTTGGACCATTCTTTGTAGGTTTTATTGTTCTTTCAATATATGGACTCGGTACATTTGAAATACTGCTAATAGCTACAGCACTAACTGCAACAAGCATTGCAATTTCTATTCAAGTCTTATCTGAGTTAGGAAAAATGCAATCAAAGGAGGCTCGACTCATACTTGGTGCAGCGATAGTAGATGATATTCTAGCTATAGCCATCTTATCTGTAGTCGTGACAATGGTGCAATCCGGTGATAGTATACCCCAGATAATGGATGTTGTATTACTAATACTAAAAATCCTTGGTTTATTCGCTGTTTTACTTATTGGCTCTGTCCTCGTAATTCCGAGGATACTACACAGAGAAAGATTATGGAGATCAAAAGGCAGTATAGAAGGAATTACTACAGCCATCTTCTTTGGTATCGCAGGTATAGCGGCTTATGTTGGCTTATCTCCAATAGTTGGGGCATTTGCTGCGGGTATGGCTGTTGCCAGTACTAAGCTAATCAAACAAGTCGAAGAATATGCCCATAAGTTACAGTTTATTTTTGCACCTTTGTTTTTTGCAATTATAGGCGCTCAAGTTGATCTGAGAGGTGTTAATTTAGATGTATTGTTCATTGCGGGAATAATTATAGCGATAGCAGTTCTTTCAAAACTTGTAGGATGTGGATTACCCTCCATGTTATTTCTTAAAGATAAAACAAAATCAATGAGAGTAGGAATAGGAATGGTATCCAGAGGGGAAGTTGGATTGATTGTTGCGGGTGTTGGAGTTACGTCTGGAGTTTTATCTACAGATGTCTATACCTCAATAATCTTAATGGTAGCTGTTACAACAATAATTACTCCAATATGGCTGAAAAAGTCATATAAAGAGAAATCATCTTCGGATATAGTTAGATAGCATTAGAATCTAACTATAAACACGTCAAACATTTTTCATAATAGTTTATGATGTTTTGACGTTTAGTTTTTGATCAAACTGATTGACAATAATTTGTACTATGACGATTCTAGAATTAAATGGGTAAACCCACAAGTTGAGCGCACGCCCTCGAGTCCCAACTTCGTCTTGTTTAATTCTGTTATATATCATTCTTAAGTTATCATTTTAAAAAAAGAGGAGATTGTTATTCTTTCTGGGAAAGTTCTATTGATTTTTTTAATATATATTACTACTCTTTCTCTGAATCTTT
>JAKDMR010000344.1 GCA_030452275.1 Candidatus Nitrosocosmicus sp.
GTGGTGACGACAGTAGTAGTAGTGGTGACGACAGTAGTAGTAGTGGTGACGACAGTAGTAGTAGTGGTGACGACAGCAATTAATTGGAATAACCATACTGGTCAAATTCCGATTAAATAGTATTTTATCCATTTTTTGAAACTACTGACTATTTTTAGCCAGTTGTTGTATTTCTTCAGTTGAGAAATTTTCCCATGTGATATTTTACGTTCGTAATGTTTGCTGTTCTGGTTGCTTATTCTTAATTCTTGGACTTTAGACTTGGGAACGCATTAGAGGGAAGTTAAATCCTTCCTTAACTCATCTAACACCGGCCTAATCCTCTTGGTGATTATTTCGTTAATGTCTGGTCTGTAATAATGATTAACAAACACAGAACTGCTTATCCTTCCTTGTAATAAATCAATAATCTCAGGTTCTATTCCTTTGTTTCGTAGATAGGTGGCAAATACTTTGCGACAGTAATACATGTTCATTTTATAGCCATGTTTGATGAATCTTTTTCTTAATCCTACCGTATAACGCTCTTTATTTGGAGTAGACTTTGCAATTTCTAAAATCGGGTCATTGATGATACTGACATAAGCGTTCTTAGTGTGTCTCAAAAAGGTTTCTGGAAATTGATAGTGCTTTATAATTCCTCTATCTTTATCAACATATTCACTTTCTTTGTTCTTAATCAACCAAATAGCCTTCTGTGCTTCATCCGGCCGGAGGCCGGTAAGCGTATTAAACAATATGACATTTTGATAGTCTTCTGGCAGGACGGAAGTGACCTCTTTTATCCAACCTAACATTGATGAGTATGTATTACCTTCGTTCTGAAATATTGCATTAAAGACTTTAATGCCCTTATTACTGTCTGACCATTTGAGTTGATATCTTTGAACTATATCTTTCCATACATCATGCACACCCATAAACTTCGATAATGATGCTAACGCTTTCATCGTATGGACTCTAGTTTTATATGAGCAAGAAAGTAATTCTTGAGCATTATGTGATTCGAGGATATGATGATATCTCTTTGAATAGTTAACCTTGCTTCTGATACTATGTTCGCTCTGGTTTAATCCCAATAAATGAAGTCTAAAATTAGCCCACAAATCAGAATTGACTCCATTTAATTTATTCTTATCATACACATCATTGCTTGTTTTTGTCAAAGGCTCCTCCACCTTTGGAGCCTTTGACCCCAGTTCGAATCTGGGCCGGGCTATTTATATGGATAAGGAATTAAATGTATACCGCATTTCTAAATTGTTGTCCTGTCTTCTTGATAACCGCTAATAGGTTTTTCTTAACTCAATAATAAATCTGCGGAACTTGTTTCAAGATAAACAATAACCAAATGATTAGAATAAAAAAAAATTTCGCATTGGTAAGACGTAACTTTAACTGGTAAATTTTTCCTTAGTCAAACCAATTCACATATGCGATCTCCATGGCAATTCTGAAACCTATTGTTGGTAAAATCGATTGCCGCAACAATATAAACCGTGATTATCTTCGTCTTAAAGGCATGTTTCTTTATCTTAACCATATGATTCATGTTCGTAGCACCATTTCCACGATTTTTTTGGTAGTTCTACTATGACTGGATGTTTATGATTATCAAAGTGTTTCCTAGCATGAAGTCCAACTGAAGAATCACAACAACCGACATGACCGCAAGTAAGACACATTCGTAATGCAACCCAATTCTTTCCTTCATTTTGACATTCTTCACATCCTATTGTGTTTGGGGCCAATTCCTTCGTGTTAGATTCATCAATATGTTCACATTTTTGTGTCATGTGTTAATTATTAATATCAATGAATTTAAACAATAATTCGTTGGATCTCAATTTTTGTGAATTGAATTTGTGTAGAAATAAACTTGTGCCTCTTGTCTTTGCAGTATGTAGTCTGTAACATTGAATTTGAATGGTTTCTAAAATACCAATCGATCTTCACATCTCAGGTTTGATTTTAGAATTTCAGTAGTTAATAGTTTACCAACTTTACATCTAATTGATTATACACCAGATTATAAATCCTTGAATGTAAGACATCTGGTGTTACTATTTGAAACTTATTCTTATGAATTCCAGATGTAGTTTTGGGGAATTCTCTAGTCGAGAGGAATTAGTGCATATCTGATATCATAGAGTAAAATAATCTAAACTGATTATCCCTTCTATAAATAATTCAATTTCTATTAGAATGAATGAATACAATCAATAGTGTCTATATTGCTTATTATTGAACACTCAAACCCTTGTATAATTTAATCTATCAACAATATGACAGCTAGAGATCTTTAGATTGACGGCTTTGACACTCGATCAGGCGACAAAGGTAATAGAGATTAAATAGTATGTTTCACATGTCTTGATATTATGCCTCAAAATAACAACAAAAATGGTAATAATAGAGGTTTAGCTTCGGCTAGCGAAGAAACTAGAACAAGAGTAGCAAGGGCCGGTGGAAAAGCCCAACATGATGAAAGAGGACTACAAGCAGCTAGCGAAGAAACTAGAACAAGAGTAGCAAGGGCCGGTGGAAAAGCATCACGTAAGAATACGTAAGAATACGCAGTCCTTTTCATCATGGGTTTACACCGAATCTACTTTCCTTTTATTCGATGATTGAAATGTTCTTTCACTTTGTTTAATACTTGTACATTAGAGTTCTGACCAAAGGTAATACTAGATTGAGAATTAAAATCTGATTTGGTTATTTTATTTTCTTATTTTCTTCTAGTCTTTTAAATGTGACATCCGGTCCTGATCAGTTAACCATCTATTTGCATATCTATTAAATTTACATAGCTGATTTTTAGATATTCTTGGAGGTTGATTAATGACTAATTTTGAATGATTATGTCGCCATATCTTAGTAAATAGATGTAAGAAATAATTAATAAAAAAATAGAAAAAAATTTATGTTTATTGTTGTCCGACAGCGTTACTACCGGTGTTATTTTGGGTTTGCGTGTTTGCATTATTTCCTGAACCAGAAGTGCTACCACCAGACACTACACCACTACCTTGGTTAGAGGATTGTGATTGGCCTATACCTTGGTTAGCTAAATTGCCACCACTACCACCACCTTGTTGTGCTGCTGCATTGTTTCCAGTGTTTGTTTGACTCTGTGTGTTTGCATTATTTCCAGAATTAGTTGTGTTGCCACCAGACACTACACCACTACCTTGGTTAGAGGATTGTGATTGGCCTATACCTT
>JAKDMR010000345.1 GCA_030452275.1 Candidatus Nitrosocosmicus sp.
GATCAGGTTCTTCCGTAAAATCTTCAAAAGAGGAACAATCATAATTAAAAACATTTTGATCAAAATATTAAAGAGCTAGAAACGCCAATATGTGATTTATGGAATTTTACAAAATTAAATCAAACTTTAAACTATTGATATATAAGATAAAATCAAGTATTTCCCCAAAGTCAAAACAGACTGAGATACGTGAGCAATTTGGACTCACCAATGAACAATATTCTAAACTGATCTAATTAATGCTAAATTTTAATGTAGATATACTATAAATCAATAGTTGATGAGCAAGACTGCAGCAATCATCACACTTTTGACGATTTTGACAACGTCTTTGGCCCTGATGGTTTCATATTCATTTGATGTTTTTGCTACACATATATCCAAACCAATACCGTACTTGGATAAGAATGAATTTCTCTCAACTGAAACAATAGATTTGAAAGGCTGGGTCGAGTATAATGGTGAACCTGCCTCTGACGTATTGGTACAAGTATGGCTCGAAAAGGAACGTGTTAAGTTGATATCAGATAATATTACAAATAACTCGAATGGAAACTTTTCTGCCATTTTATCCATTCCTCCTGAGATAGAATCTGGAAATTACACCGTTAGTGTCACAAGTCTTTGTCAAGAGATCCATAGTAATGAATGCACATATCAGTGGGATGAACCTCCAATTACCATAAGAACAAATTGAGATTTACTAGATCCGTATTTAAACCAAAATGTTTTTGATTTGAATCATTACGATTCCTAGTTCGCTTTAGTTCTAATCGTAAGAACTAAACCTTTTTGATTACAGTATTTTTAGTTTGTGCCCCCCCCAACTCTGTTTATGTTTCTTTTATATAGAACACATTTTATAATCCTGATAAGAAATTCATTATAGATTATCCTGTTCCATCCAAAGATTTTGAACTCTAAAATCACAGATACAGCAAACAAAGCAAAAATAGTTACTGACTATGTTATAATACATGTTACTGTTTCACCAGACCGTGGATTAGTAGATCTTGATGAGAGGGCAACATATGTTCAAAAAGGGATGCAAGAAGAAGGGGTTGGATTGGTTCAAACCACTCAACTCATTTTAGTAGATAATGAAATAGGATATCATTTCATGGTTAGTCCACCTGATAGTTATATGGTAAGCAATTTCATATATGTTAGTCACAATGACAAGTTATATGAATTCCATCTATTTTATGGGATGGAGTTTGCTATTGATGATTATGAAATCGTAAATCATATAATAGATTCGATAAGACTATTTGATTGATCTTTCAAAAAGAAATAGATAGTATTTTGCATAGAAATAGATAGATAGTTCCCTTTTCCCATTTTTAAACGCCTATTTCTATATTGGCCACACCGTTTGAAATTTTACTTAAAGTTTTAGGGACTGAAGAGTATAAACATTTTAAGCAAGTATCAAATTAAATTATTATACACACATAGTTCGAACAGAAAGCAAGTTAACACTTAATGTCATCAAATGGTATTGACAACCATCTATGGGTTATGAAAATATAGGACGCTAAGGGGTAAATTTTCTTACAGCTATTGGAATCGGAGATTGAGTAAATCAAGGCATGGATAGACCTCAACACATTCAATCTCTTACAATCATATTTTGGAGAAACCAATTTAACAAAACAACTATGAATAGAGTCAAATATCATGAAATTAGATCTTTTAGTTTGATCAATTTCTCCCTAATCTCGTCAAATTTAGATGAGTCGGGCCGGTAATAGTATCTAACAAATACCGAATTTGGGATTCTACCTTGTAACAAATCGATAAGTTCAGGTTCCACTCCTTCGTTGCGCAAAAAAGTAGCGAATATTTTTCTACAGTATGACATGTAAAATTTTTGATTGTTTCTTAAGAAAGTCAGTCAAATCTTATCATAGTTTAGTACATCACTTTGAGGATTAACGACTAATTTCAGAATATCTTCATCCACTATCGAGATAAACGCTTTCTTGGTTCTCCTTAAGAAAATAGAAGGAAATCTAAAATGCTCCAACAATTTTTCTTCTTTTGAAAAATAGGTAGGCATCTTTTCATTATCCAACAACAAATTGAATGATTCTATAGCCTCGGCAGACCTCAGACCTGTTAAAACATTGAACATCAATATTTTTGAAAACCGCGGATAGTTAGTAATAGCGTTTCTAATCCATTCAACCATATTGGTAAAATCTCCATTTTGTTTTAAAATACTATGAAAGCCTGACAGTGAATCTGTTGACACCCATTTTAATTGATACTGTTTTCTTATACTTTGCCATGTTTCATAACATCCCGAAAACTTTGAGGTGGCGGCTAAAGCCTTCATAACATGTTTTCTCTTTCCAACGGAAAATGTTGTTAATTCTGAAGCATTTCCTTCGTAAGGGACATGATGGTATTTGATAGCATTTCTGAAAATCTCATCAACCGTCTTTATGGAAGTATTTTGCGACTTTAGATATTTTTTAAATTCATTTACGGTATTGGCAGTCAAGTCCCTTACGTTACCCTGATAAGGTACTTTCGAGTCGCAGATCCCGGGTTCAAATCCCGGCCGGAGCATTGGTGATTATCAGTACCATATTGTGCTTGATTTAGAGTCTTTTCAGACAAAAGTGTATTATTTTCCACATATCGAATGTCTTTAGCAGATTGAAATACAGTATACTCTTTTTGCAAACCAGCATACTGTTTTAGCAAATCAGGAGAATAATAAATATCACAAGTGATACGGTATAGACCTACTTTCCTGAATGATTCTTTCGCACCTTTTCGGATATAGCTTGAATTCATACCTTTATGACAAGCAGAGCACTTGACCATGAATTTAACAAATAACATGGATAATAATTAAAAAGCCTTTATCACGACTGGTACAAAGTCCAATCTCATCCTAAAGGAATTAAAATTTGGCTTCAGAGTGAAGGTGTCAATATTGGTAATAATTACCGTTAAAAGCCGTGTTGATTCTCAAGTTTAATTTTATCTTTATTTCCACACTCGAACCTTGTTGATACGAATCCTTTCATTTTGTCATAATGGAAATAATTTGACATATCAGAATGAAACCTCGTTTTCTGAAATTATGAGATTTTAAGAATCTTGGAATTAGATAGCAAATCACAAATACTTCTATATGCAGAAAAAATCATGTATAAAACCAAAGAATTCCAATATTATGCAAAAATAATAAACAATCCTATATTA
>JAKDMR010000346.1 GCA_030452275.1 Candidatus Nitrosocosmicus sp.
ATTCGTGGAAATCCTTTATAATTAGCAGCTGAAACATTCAGAAATAAGAGCGAATTGGAATTTGTAGGGGATTAATCATAGGAATTTTAGCAGCACTATTATTACCTACTGTGAAATACCTAACAGACAAGAATGTAGTAAATCCGAGAATTTTGCTTTATTTTTCGAAACAGATCTTTAATGCTGGAATAAGCCATAATAGGGGAATCTATAATCAAGGCTCGGTTGATATAATTTTCAGGACTGAATACACTGGAAATTTAAAAAACGGATACTTTGTTAACGAGATAACTTCTGACAATAAATTTCCTCCAACTATATCTAATGTCAGCGAAGATTTCTCAAGTATCAAATCTTATTGTCTTGATACAATAGATATTCTAAATAGCAAAAAAGGAAAATTAAACGGATGGCGTGAATTTGGTTATTCTTGGTCTTTATATAACCAAAATGAATTGCCTATAGGGAATTATAAAGTAAAATGTATGGTCTTTAATGAAAATGAAGAAAAACCAATAGATTTCAAAGAGGATTCGTTCGAGGTGATATCTAATAATTCTGAAACGCCTTTCAATCCATATAGTAGGCCTAACTTTCCATAGATCAATTATTTTCTTTATGTGCCTTCTCAATCAACGTTTTCCATTTATTACTACCTTCAACTTTAATCCCGCATTTCTCAGCTGGTGTCTGTCCTTTCAATGTAATAGTTTAGTTATAAAGATACGACCATTAATATAAAATATTTTTAAATATTGTTATCATATATAATGTAACGTGCAGATCGAACTAGTCAAAGGCAAAAAATCAATAGAACTAAAGGAATTCACAAAAAATGCAAGTTGGATCATTCGTCTAGTTCACATTCATGGTCAGTACTTCCTGCTTCACATACATCTCTCCTCTCAGTTACACAATCTTGGTAGCTACCGTCGCAATCGGGTAAAGATAAATCAGAAAAACATGAATTAAAACCTGTATTATAACCATTCATAAAGTCCTCAGTATGATATGCTGGTCCTTTTTCGGGTTGATTGATATATCGATCGGAAGGATCAAATATTCCAGCGTCATCGCAACCGTGGTCATATCCTGAGTCATAAGGACTTTTAGATGAGGCTAACACAAACGGGAGAGGAGCAGACAAAACGAGTATTACCGTGAAAAAAATTGTAAAAAAAACTTTCCTAGATACAGAATCAGTTGCAACAATCAATAGCAAAAGTATAGAGAACTATTATAAATTGTTTTTTGTATTGGAATTTATTATCAAACTTCTACATTATTAAATCGTTTTACGACAGTGTTTTGAAATACTTAATGGTATGTCTTTCTCTATTATATCATACATTGAATGTATGTAGTGTTAGATCTATACCATAATAATCTACCCATTGAACCATATTTTTCGTCATTCTCTCAATCAAACGGCAGTTCGATGAATTCTATAGAGTCAGATTTTCAGTTGCAATAGCGTTCTGAAATGACAAAAAGTTAGACAGAAATGTCCAACGATGCTGCAAAGTCAAAGTAACGTATGAATCACTTATATCTTTGCGATTCGATTATTTACATATGTCTAACTCGAATATTACATCTCATAGACATGAATATACTATAGTTTACTCTAAAGATGAAGAAGGATACAGCGGTAGATGTATTGAATTACCTGCTGCAATAAGTCAAGGTCAAACATTGGATGAATTAAGGGAAAATATGAGAGAAGCTATTGAACTTGTAATTGAATCTACAAGAGAGGAAGCAGAAAAACAAAAAAATAGTAACAAAATGACTATTGAAGTTTCAATTTGATAATAAATGTTGTCTTTGAGAAATCATGGCTATGGAGAAGTTATAAAATTTCTGGATAAAAAAGGATTTTATCTTCAAAGACAGAAAGGAAGTCATCTCTTTTATAGACATCCAGATGGAAGGACAACCGTAGTTTCAAAACATAGTGTTATCACAGTGAGAACACTTAAATCAATATTTGACCAAACTCAGTTAGATGAGAGAGTTCATAGATTTTTGTAAATAATGATATTGGTATTTCAAACTTGAATTTTGTGAATTATATATTCTTATCCTGACTCATGTGGATTTCCTCATGATTCCACCGAACCCGCGTTGAATTGCACACTGTTAATAGCGGTTTTTGACTACATCAGTTAAATAAGATTTGGAATCCACAGCTTTAATTATTATACAAATTTAGGTAAAAAGAAGTATATGAAACGTATCAATTAGCTGAAACCATTAATCTTATACCACTAGAAAATTTTACTTATGCATTGAAATCAAAGGATGCAAAAAGACAATACCTTGTAAAGCTTTCACGATTTTAAATTTCATAATTGAAGAGGGCGAAATATTGGAAGGAAAATGTTTGTCTTTATACAAATTTGCAATTCAAATCGAAAACCGTAAAAGTCTTAGTGAGAAAGGTAAACAAGTATCTAAGAGATCTTATTTGCTAGGGTTACATAGTAAAAAAATAACATTCCTATTAATATAGTATTGGAAACAGTAACAAAACGAATTTAAATAACAAAAAGGGATAAAATGCTCTATTTGCGATCAACAACCAGTACGAGAGGGATCATGTTGTTTTCCTTTTTTCCATCCAGCTATATACCCTTCAGCATATTGACCTTTGTCTCCTTCAGTTGGGCCTAGGCCGCAAACATCCCAATTATACCAGCCGTCTTTACATCCTGATATCCATGTATGGGATTTTCCTTTCTCGTCTTCACACTTTATGTGACTTGCTGCTTCTGCAGACTGATTCATTACCAATGATGGAGCTAAAGCCATTGTTGTAACTACTAAAGCTACAATAGTAATTTGTAATCTATAATTCATACTTGGGGTATAGATAGTGCTATTTTACTAAGAGCCTATCCCAAAATTAACTTTCTATAGATTATCATACAACAAGAGAACTGTACCAACCCAAGATAGTTTTCATCCTTCTTTTCATATCTTGTGAAAAGTTTCCCAAACCTATTATGCCATGAATTAGTTCTTTATACAACCCATCTTTTTGCTGAATATTTTTTACGATTTGGTATCGGTTTTTCATCCATCTTTTCTTCACCATCTTCTCCTACTCTCTTCTCCTTCTCCTCTCTCCTTCTTCTTGATTGGTATATGCAAAATATAGCCTCGTTTGATTAGTTTCTTTTCTTTTTCTGCAGATTTATATCCTTTATCTAGACA
>JAKDMR010000347.1 GCA_030452275.1 Candidatus Nitrosocosmicus sp.
CAATCTCTGAAATAGCCATCTAAATTTATCATGATCTTATTGAATATAATAAGATACAATATTCCACTATTGAGAATTTGAGATCAGCAGAACTAAATGAAATTGAATCCAAGAATAGGCTATTAAAATTGATTGTATTGTGGGTGAAGGTGAAGTGTTCAAATCGATGAATCGTTCATATAAGGTCATCGTGCTTGCAGATTTCGTCTTTTTTTGATCCAAGAAAGTAGGAATTAAATGTGGCTGATTAAAAACTAATAGCGCATATCCTTGCAAATAGAAGATAAAATATATTATTTAAGAGTCGTTATGGCTGCAGTCGCAGGATCCATTCTGGGCGCCATCGTAAAACCAAATTCTGATCAATCCAATACTATAGGATTGACAATATTAGTAGGCATTATTTTTTACTCCATATCCCAGATAATTGCAAGTAGGATGGTCGGAGACATTCCTAAAGAAAAAAAGAAAAAAATAATTACAATAGCAATTTTTGGTTTTATTTTCATGTTACTTACATTTATGGTATTTACATATACTGTGTTAAATCAACACATCATATGAAACGATGGAAATGATTTGGAATTACAAGACTCCAGGAATTCCTGACGAATTTTTTGACAGGATAGACAACGTACCAATTACAAAAGAAGACATTAGATCGATAATAATTAGTAAATTGCGACTAAAAGAAGGGTTTACGGCATTAGATGTTGGATGTGGTAGTGGTAGTATAACTGCGGAATTGATACTTCAAACAAAAGGTAAAGTTTATGCCATTGATATGGACAAGACTGCAATTGACCTAACTGAGAAAAATCTATCAAAATTTGGGATCTTAAATGATGCCGTGATTATACAGGGATTAGCTCAAGATGTATTACCCAAGTTGCCTAATGTTGACGCAATTGTAATAGGGGGAACTACGGGGGAAACTGAACAGATAATAAAATTAGCGATTTCCAAGTTAAATCAAGGGGGGAGATTAGTGGTCACATCCATCTTGATTGAAACTATATACAATGCACTTAGAGCCATGCAAGATTCAGAATTGCAAGAGATAGATATAACCCAGGTGACTATTGCAAAGGCAAAAAAAACCAGCTCAGGGACTATGATGATTTCAAGAAATCCAGTAATAATTTTCTCAGGTACAAAGTAAAATACAAAAACTTTAATTAATATTTTCTAAAAACCCATTATGGGTAATTTTACGCTACATTGTGTTGGCTGTGGTCCTGGTGATCCTGATTTACTAACTTTGAAAGCAATCAATATTATAAAAAATGCTGATGTGATTTATACCCCAACTGCGAGAGAGAATAAACCCAGTGTTGCATTGTCAATAGTCGAAAAATTCCTCGCCAAAGAAACTGAAATTCGTCAGCTAGTTTTTCCCATGGTAAAAGATTATGAGAAATTAAGAGAATATTGGAAGAGTAATGCCAAAGAAATAGCAGATGCTGTCAGAAATGGAAAAAAAGCTGTTTATTTAACTGTAGGCGATCCATCTCTTTACAGTACTTGGATATATATTCATAAAGAAATGTGCAAGACCCACAAGGACATTGAGATAGAGATAGTACCAGGAATAACATCCATTTTCTCGTTTTCTGCCGAAATTAAAACTCCAATAGGAGAAGGAGAGGAGATAATAGGAATAATCCCAGCGTGTTATAATCTGGACAGGTTAAAAATAGCAGCAGAATGTTGTGATACACTTGTTTTCTTAAAGGACGGTCGATATTTTAATAATGTAATAGACATATTAATGGAATCAAGTTTTCCAGAGGATTCAGATATTTTTATTGCTGAAGATGTCTCAACCGATAATGAAACATTACAAAAAAGGAAGCTTGTTGACGTGGCAAAAAACAAAAATGAAAACAATGATAAGTACTTTTCAATAATGATAGCCAAAAAGAAAAAATGATCCAAAAGAATACAGTTTACTTTGTAGGTTCAGGACCCGGAGACCCTGAATTAATTACAATAAAAGCAAAGAACCTTTTAGAAAACGCCGATGTAATAATATATTCGGGATCGCTATTAAATCCTGAATTACTGAGGTATGCTAAAGTAGATGCTCAATTATACGATGCAGCGAAATTAGACAGATTAGAAATATATGAAATTCTAAAGGACTCTACAAGAAATGGCAAGTTGGCGATGAGGTTTCATGATGGGGACCCAGCTATTTTTAGTACTATAAGAGAACAAATAGACAGATTAGAGAAAGATGAAATCGAATGTAATGTGATTCCGGGAATTACTTCACTTCTTGGGGCAGCAGCATCGATGAATCTAGAATTAACTTTGCCTGGCATTACTCAAACAATAATCATAACTCGTGCTGAATTCAGAACACCCGTTCCAGATAGAGAGCGAATTTCAGAATTGTCAAAACATGGATCGACCATGGCATTTTATTTAAGCGTGCATTTACTTGAAAGGGTTATTGAAGAATTATTGAAGGGCGGAGTTTATACTAACGATACACCAGTTGCAATAATATATAAAGCAACATGGAAAGATCAAAAAATACTAAAGGGTACTCTTGGAACCATTACAAAAAATGTCAAAGAAGAAAGGATTGTTAAAACTGCATTAATAGTGGTTGGAGATGTAATAGCACCAAAAAAATATGAATTTTCCAAAGTTTATGATTCACAATTTACCCATGGATATAGAAAAAGTAAAGAGAGTAATTCTAACTCTTAATTGAGAGGGATACGCTGTAATTCTTTTTGATTTACAGTCGCCCAAGCTCCCATACCGCGTCCGTTTGTCCCACTGAAATCTATAATTTGACTCAATATGATTTCTGTAGGAGCCATTGGAGGCCATAACATTGCAACATAATCGCCCTCATTACCTGGTTTATTCATATCAGCCAAAACTAATTTTTCTGTTTTTAAACCAGTATCGCCAAGTCTTGATTTAACAGTTTCAAATAATTGCTTTTGACCATGAACTATCACATGAACATTTTTTTCGGTATCAAAATTAGACATACTAAACTTAATACTGCGTATTTATAAAATGATTACTAATCATCACTATTTGATATTGAAAGTCCCCGTCTGTACATTTTCATTTTTTTCCGTCAAATCAACAATTTATCTATTTGAAAAATTAACCCCGCTTTAAAGAATTTAGTATAGACTTCTTGCGTAATTAGAACACGTTAGTCGTATCTTCCAGCCATCATCATC
>JAKDMR010000026.1 GCA_030452275.1 Candidatus Nitrosocosmicus sp.
TAAGATACAAAAAACTAATTAGAATGGATGACGAACTATAACTGGCTAGTCTTGTGGATAGTATCTGTTTCAACTAAAATATGATACTCTATGAGACTAGCTTTATTCGTTTGGAATTATGACCCAGCCTCAGATAGTTTAGATCTACAAAAAAACTTAATAATTCTGATTTACATATATATGATATAATTGGGGATTATTGTAACTCTAATTCTGATAGTAATAATAGGACTTGTAATTTTGGGTATAGGGTGGACAAATTTTTTTTCGGCCATGATGAAAGGGGCAGACAAAGTAACAGAAATTCCTGTAGTTAGAAATATTACTGATACCGCCCAGGTCGAGTTGAATAAGATTCTGAATAACGTTTCAAACAATGTAGTAAATAATATTGGAAATTAGAATTTACTGGTAAAAGTTCACATTCAAACAGAATAAGAGCATCATCAGGCCTGTGAGGGAAATATTTTTTTAATATATAAGAAAAAAATTAATTAATGGCTATGACCACATCCACAACCTGCATGGCCACCACCGCTATTATTCTGCTGATGTTGCTCTACACACGTAGGGCATTTAGATTGCTGAGTTTCTGACATAAACATAGTTCCGCATGAAGAACATTTCATTTTTTGAATTCCTTCCATAACAAAATTCGGCTTTCAAACTAATTAATAGTTATCTATAGCGGATTTACCCGCGAACAAATAAAAAATAGAGGTAAAAAAATTATTTCTGGATTTGGGTAGGATACTGATTATGCGTAAATCTACGCCTGAATCCAAAAGGTTTAAACGGCCTTCCATTGCCGTGATAGAATTTTGAGAAGAATTCTACATAAAGCAACCTAGCACCCTGAATTCCTGGTTCAAATACACCCAAAATGATATTGAACAAGTGTCCTACCACCAGTATTATGGTCCCTATTATGACAAAAATTATGCCGTTATCGAGTACACGGAGGAATACATGATCAATCACGTCAGCCAAGATAATCGAAGCCATCATTATACCGACAAGCCTAGTAAAAGAAAGTATATGGCTTATTATCGACGGTAATTCCATCATAGCTCTTGTTCCCTCGCCATAGAACATTAATCCTATGCCTCCAAATATCAGCGCAAAATATGCAGCTCCTTGCACACTGGCCATAGGATTAAGATTTTCTTTGTCTATCAACCCTAAGCCAATAAATACAACACCCCATCCAAACAAGAGCCAACCGACTTTTCCAATTGCATGTCTCTTGTTTCCGTGTTGATAGTCATTTATAATACCAAGAATGAATCCAAATGATACCATCCCTAATCCTATATATCCGCTTATAAGCAATAATTTACGTAAACCCCATGTTGACAAAGGATCAAATATTGTACCATCTTCGGGCAAGTGAAGTCCGCCAATACTGTTAAAGAACCCGAATATGTATTCATTAAGATGGAATCCGAAATAAAGATTAAAGCAGAACCCTAGAATAATTGCTATTATACATCCCGGAGTAATCGCCTTTGCTATTTTGACCATTTGGACAGGCTGCAGTATCGTTTTACCAAAATTCCTAAGGGGCTTGGGCATAATAGTAATGCTCCTATTCCCACCCTCAACTCGCCAAATAACCCATCTTGAAACTAGCAGAATTACAATTGCGTAACCTACATCAGCGAACATCATTCCGTAAAATACCGGGAAGACAAGGGCAAAAACGAGCGTGGGATCAAATTCATTTCCCGATGGTAAGGAGTAAAACCTTATAAAGGATTCATACACTCTTAACTTCTTTGGGTTATTTTGTAACGTAGGTGGCACTTCATTTGTTTTTAAAACAAACATCTGTGTTCCTTTGCTGTGCTTCTCAATTGCGGCCTTTGTATTATCAATCATCGATTGAGGAATCCAACCTTCTAAAGTAAAAGTGTCTCTAGTGACTCCAAGATTGTCAATTACTTCCAGTTTCTTATTTTCAATGTCTAGTTGTTCCTCCAATCCTTTTAGCAAAGAATAATTTGCCTGAGAAATTGTCAATAATTGATTGTTAATTTTTTCTAATTTCTTTTCAAGTATCTCAAGCTCTTGCTTTAGTTTTTCTATAACTTCTTGGGGCTTACCTTTTAAGGGTGGAACAGCTTCCATATGAACATTATAAAGGTTAATTATTGAAGCCAAGGCATTTGAAGGATAATGGGGTAAAACAACTAGTACAAATTCAGTAATTTTCTCACCCTCTTTTGAATATAATATTATATCCTGGTTATTAGATTCAAGTTTTTTCTTGAATTCTGAATATTTTTCGCTAGCAACGCGTCCAAAGAACGAACGGGCAGATTTAAGATGTAAGACATCCAAATCGGCTGGAAAAAAGGAAAACTCCCCAATTAACGTGATATTATTTTGTGCATTCCTTATTTCGGTAAGTATGTTTTCTTTCTCTCTTTCTAAAGAGGCTACATTATTATCAATATCCAAACGGAGTAATGCATTTTCCATTTCATTAATGGATGAAAACTTAATTTTTTCCCCTAAGGACGTTGGAGGGAGTGTACTAATCAAACCTCTGATCCGAATTAGTTGATCAGCAATATGTCGGTGAGATTCGCTTTCCTTCTCAGTACTCAAGTAAGACGATATTTCTTTAGAAATTTGTTCAATTTGAATAACACTCATCTCCTGCAAAATCGAGATTATCTGCTGTCTATATTTTTTCAATCCTAAGACAGCTATCTTAGACATGGCCTCAGGTCTTAATAATGTCAAGACAAAGTCTCCTGCTTATTTTATTCCTGAAAGCAAGATTTCCAATATTTCTTTCATCATCGTTTGATCAAACTGAAACGTAATACTCTTTGCTTTGTTTTCAGCTTCAGAAATAATTCTTTGTGCTTCTTCATTTGCGTTCATTCTGGCTTTATCCATACTAATTTCAACTAAAAGCCTTCCTTCATTTTCAGCATTTGCTATTGAATCTTCCAGATCGGTTTCAATTGCTTTTATCTGATTTTGCACTTCTTCTTTGCGATCATCGATTTCCTTTTGGACTCTTTCTTCAATCTGCTTAATTTGTTCTAATGATTTAATATATTGTTCCTGATCTTGAATATTAGACATTTTCTAGTTTACTCCAATTAAGTATTGTACAATAAAGATCAGCAAAATAACTGTTGCAATAACGTTTCCAATTTTTATAACCCTAGTAATTCGATAAAATTTTCTTTGTTTGTCATTTGAAAAACCTCTAAAATCATTACCTTTCATATCTTTATACATTTAACTCTGGTTCAACCTCTCTCAATTCTTGCATCTCTCTTTCACCCATCTTTCTTTTTACTGTTTTTAACATTATAAATGTGTCACGCTCTATTTCATCTAATCTGAATGTAATAAATTTCACAGCATCCATCAACTTTGGAATAAAAACGTTCTCTATGGCATTTGATTTCCGTTTTGTCCTCTCAATTTCATAAAGGAGTTTCCTTAACGCAGTTTCTTTTTCTGCTACTTCCAAAACTATTTTATGAATCCTACTGAAAGAACTAATCGCCTCATTAATGGAGGTGGGCAATTCCAATAAATATTCCTCATAAACCTTATTTTGACCACCTTCAAGTCTAGGAATATGCACACCCATAATGCTTTTAGATTTCACATTGAGTTTACCCATCATAGGTAACTTCATTGATTCATTTTCCAGTCTCATCGACCCTGCTAAAATTTCTGCCATCCTAATTGACTCATATCCCTTTATTAACTCGGTCTGTAAATTTTCCCGTAAAGCCGCAGCAGTCTTGCTTGTATTAAAAAATTCTAATATAAGTGCTTGACGTTTAAGCTTTAACAATTTAAGCCCCTTTTTTGCTATCAGAATCCTCCGTTTTGTGCGTATGTACTCTAACCTTGTAGGTCTAATATCAGAAGTAGAGGGCATTTCTTTCTATTGCTCCTCTTTTTCTTTATCTTCTCGAATTATTGATTTTTTCCTATATTTTGCTATAAACTCTGGCTTAATACGCTTCATTTCTGATTCTGGAAGATCTGATAATAATTCCCAACCGATAGAAAGGGTTTGTTCAATGGATCTATTCTCATCAATACCTTGATTAACGAACTTTCTCTCAAAATTATTTGCGATTGCCAAGAACTTTCGGTCTATCTCACTTAACGCCTCCTCTCCAACGATTGCAGAGAGGGCTCGAGCATCCTTACCCTGGGCATAGGCTGCGTACAACTGATCGGCCAAATTCCTGTGATCTTCTCGAGTTCTTCCGCTTCCAATCCCCTGGTTCATTAACCTAGATAAGCTTGTGAGAACATCAACTGGAGGTTGTATATTTAACCTATGCAACTCTCTGCTCATAACTATTTGACCCTCGGTAATATATCCAGTCAAGTCCGGGATCGGATGTGTAATATCATCAGCAGGCATAGCCAAAATTGGAATTTGGGTCACTGAGCCCTTTCTTCCTTTAATTTTTCCAGCCCTTTCATAGATTGAAGCAAGATCGGTATACATGTACCCTGGATATCCCCTTCTACCAGGAACTTCTTCCCTAGCTGCGGATATTTCTCTTAAAGCTTCGCAATAGTTAGTCATGTCAGTCAAGATTACAAGTACATGCATTTCCCTTTCATAAGCAAGAAATTCGGCGGTAGTCAATGCTAATCGAGGTGTAAGAATACGTTCCATAGAAGGGTCAGAGGACAAATTAAGGAATAATACACTCCTTCCCAAAGCACCACTTTCCTCAAACTGTTTTACAAAGAAATTAGACTCCTCACTTGTGATTCCTATTGCACCAAATACAACAGAAAAGGATTCTGAGGAACCAAGAACTTTGGCTTGTCTAGCAATTTGGGAGGCTAATAGGTTATGAGGTAAGCCGGCACCTGAAAAAATTGGAAGTTTTTGCCCTCTTACAAGCGTGTTCATTCCATCAATGTTAGACATTCCAGTTTGGATGAACTCAGATGGTTCTTCCCTGGAATATGGATTAATTCCTGAACCGACAAGATCATATCTCTCTTTAGAAATAATTTTTGGACCATTATCTCGAGGGTTTCCCAACCCATCAAATGTCCTTCCTAACATTTCATCAGAAACTGAAATCATAGCAGTTTCGCCTGTAAACCTAGTAGATGTATTTTCAGTTCCCAGTCCATAAGTTTGGCCAAATACTTGGACAATTGCAAGTCCCTCCTTTGTATCCAAAACTTGTCCCAAACGCCTCTCTCCGTTGGCTAATTTTATCTCAACCATTTCGCCATAAGCAGCATCTTTGACTCCTTCGATAAAGATTAAAGGGCCTGCTATCTTTGAGAGATGCTTATATGCTATTTTAGACATTTTAACGAGAAACCTCCATCAATAATTCTTTAAACTGGTTCTTCATATTTATCTTAATTTCCTCTACTTTTTGTTCAACTCCGTCTTCCTTGGTCCATTTTATCATAGATAAGTCTTTTCGTGTCCCAATAGAACTTATTTTCGTGGATGTTACTCCCTTCTTTATTGCGTCTGCTTCCAATCGGCCAAACTCCAGTATTGTTGACAACATCAAAAACTGTTTCTTTATTGATGTATATGTGTCGACCTCATCGTATGCACTTTGTTGTAAATAATCTTCTCTAATAGAACGAGCTGTATCTAAAATCCCTTTTTCAGGTTCAGGGAGAGCATCATATCCTATCAATTGGACAATTTCCTGTAACTCTGATTCACGCTGCAAGATTCCTAGTGCCTCCTTTCTCAATGCAGTCCATTGCGGTGAAATATTATTCTTATACCATTCATCCATATCATCAGCGTATAGGGAGTAACTTGTCAACCAATTTATCGATGGAAAGTGCCTTCTAGAAGCCAAATTCGCGTCTAACCCCCAGAACACACGGGTAACCCTCAAGGTATTTTGGGAAACAGGTTCAGAAAAATCTCCGCCAGGTGGTGATACGGCGCCTACTAGCGTCAATGATCCTTCTCTTTTTTCTGGTGAAATAACAACGGCCTTTCCGCCTCGCTCATAAAATTCAGCCAGGCGCCTTCCCAGGTAAGCTGGATATCCTTCTTCCCCTGGCATTTCCTCAAGTCTACCAGAAATCTCCCTCAGTGCTTCAGCCCATCTGGAAGTACTGTCTGCCATCAAAGCAACATCGTACCCCATATCTCGGTAGTATTCTCCCATGGTTATACCCGTGTAGATACTAGCTTCACGTGCAGCCACGGGCATATTAGATGTATTAGCAACCAAGATTGTTCTTTCCATTAGAGGTCTCTTTGATTTTGGGTCTTCAAGTTCTGGGAAAGTAGTAAGTATTTCAGTCATCTCATTCCCTCTTTCTCCGCAACCAATGTAAACAATAACGCTACTGTCAGCCCATTTGGCAAGTTGTTGTTGGGTGACTGTTTTTCCACTGCCGAATGGACCTGGTATTGCAGCGGTCCCCCCTTTTGCAACCGGAAAGAAGGTATCCAATACCCGTTGCCCTGTAAGCAATGGTGATTCTGGTGGCAGCTTTCTAAAAACAGGTCTAGGGGTTCTAACCATCCACCAGCTAGACAAGCCGACAGCTGTTTTCCCGTTAGTTGTTTTTATTTCAGCTACGTTCTCATTTACAGTATATTTACCTTCAGTTATTTCAGATATTTTGCCGTTAACTCCAAAGGGCACCATTATTTTGTGATTAATTAGCGGTGTTTCCTGAACTTCTCCTAATATTTCACCTTCGCGAACTTCATCATTTTTATTTTTTCTTGGAATAAATTCCCATTTAATATGTTGATCTAACGCCGGAGTTGTGACACCTCTTCCTATGAAATCTCCACTCTTTTCTCTTAAAACATCCAAAGGGCGTTGAATCCCGTCATAAATAGATTTTAGCAATCCTGGTCCTAATTGCATGGACAAAGCTCTTTTAGTATTAATTACTTTTTCGCCCGGCCTAATTCCTGTAGTATCCTCATAAACCTGAATAGTAGCCTTATTTCCTTCCAAACGAATAATCTCTCCTAATAATCCTAAATCTCCAATGCGTACAACATGATACATTTCTGCATCCTCTACATCAGTAGCTACAACTACTGACCCTGAAATACGTGACACTATTGAATTTGACATATTTCCCTACCTTTCACTTTTATTGTCCCGTTTTAATACTTATCCCAAGCACTCGTTTTGCTAGAGCCGCAATAGATTCCTCGTGAATAGTCCCCTGCAACGCAGGCATGAAAATAACCAGTGGATCTATAGATGATTCAATTTTTGATCGCGTCAATTGAGACAGCGAATCTTGTACGAACTGACTTGCTATTATTAGGTTATATATGTGAGAGGAAAAAAGTTTTTCCATTTTTTTTACCGCCTCATTTTTATCAGTAACGGTAAAGGTCTCTTCAACACCCAATAACCTATATCCCATAACTATTTCTCTTTCTCCGATTACTGCAATAGATTTAATATTTTCTTTTTTCTTACTTGACATCTTGTATCCTACTCCAAAACCAATAAAGAGTTAATACGTTCTGGCGTCAAATTATATCGCTTACCATATGCAATTCTTTTGATGTTGTCCCATTCAAATTCAGCGGTTATAATAAAGTAAAAAATTGTACCAATCGACAATGCGATATTCTTTAATTTTCTTACATAATGATTGTTTATGTATTTATCCATAGCAACTTCAAAATCAATTAGGTTATGTGTTTTCAAATAATTATCTAAAAGATCATCAAATTTTATGTGTTCATTAATTCTGTTTACAAAATCTTCAATGCTGTTTGATGAAAAAATTTCCAATAGTTTTTCAATCGGAACTTTTCCCTCTTCGATAAGATGTTTTTTGACGAGATCTCTATCAAGATTTGAATCTTTTCCTTTTAGTAAGGTCAGAATATTTTTCTTATCTATTTGGGTACGAAACATATCTCGCGCTATTCCCTCGTCACCTTGGAAGAATTTGATACTTTCTAGAAGGTTTATGTAGTAAAAAGACAAAAGTTCAGTCATCATTGGACTTATATCTGATGTCTTTTGATAGGTATCAAGATTTTGAATCAATATCGTTCCGTACTTGTACTTTACTAATTGATTAACAACGCCTTCTACTGTAGGCTGAGACAATATTATTTTCATCTCGTCATGTGGAATATTACCTGCAGTGATTCCAGCCGGAAAATTACGACTAGATACCAAGAAGGGTTCTGTTTCTGTAATTGTACGCCCTATGACCTTGGAGGACAGAATGAGTTCAATGTTATGAATATCCCATTTCGAGAAATAAGCTCTGATAGATTGTTTTCCACTAAAAGGAGTAGCTTCAAGCGCTATCTTATTGACTTCGACTAAATGCCGATTAATAGCAACTTCTAACAGTTCGGGAGGCGAGTAAAGAGCAGCTGCTCGGTCAATTTCAGGTCCATACCATGTTGATTCCAACATCCGTGCGACCTCTCCTACATCCTCAGCTTTGACTAGACTCTGAACAAAATCATGTGAAAGGAAATTGGTTGAAATTGCTTGCAATCTTCCAAACGAAGATGAATATGATGATGTGGCCATTTTGTCAAATCATTTTTTCATAGAGGAAGTTTTTAACTTCGTCTTCATGGTTTTCCAATAACTCCTCAAATGTAAGATCTATTTCTCTACCCTGTGATTTATCTACGGCTACGATTCCTCCCATAGTAGAGATGCTAGATCCGATTGTGACTTTCATTTCCTTCAAGTACGGAGTGTCAGACTCCCTACATTTTATGATAATGTCATCACCGAGGTGTTTTTTTGCAAAAAGGATCATTTTCTCCAGAGTTTTTTTGTAATCAGCCTTTTTGGTATAATTCTTCAACTCCTGCTTTATAGCGTCCAATGCAGTACTCATATTCATATTAATTGCATCAAACAGAATTTTCTTTGCTTCCAATCGTGCACTTTCAGTGATTCTCGCAAATTCTCTCTGAGATTTATTCTCAGATTCATTTTCATATTTTTCTTTTATTTCTATTAATTTTTCATTTTTGATTTGAGCTATTCTATTTTTTTTTTCATCCAACAAAGAATTGAGGATAGCTAATTCTTTCTTTTTTCTATCCTGGATTTCTTCTTCAAATGTATTGAGGGCAGACATTTGATTTTTCTATTCTTATAGTATTCCTAGTAATAGGATAATACCAAGGACGAAACCAATGATCCATAGAGTTTCAGGGATAACGAAGAAGAATAGAACCTGACCAAATTTTTCAGGCTTTTCTGCAATTATACCCATACCGGCTGCACCAATTCCTTGTTGGGCATTTCCAGTACCTATTAATCCTCCTGCTATAGCAATTGCAGCAGCAACAGCTAGCAGTGATTTATTTAAACCGGCATCTCCAGTCGCGTTTTCTTGTGCAAAAGCTTGAGGTGTCAAGAGCGTAAAAGCCAACAATGCAGCGCCTGCTATTACAGGTATCATAAATAACTTTGAATAACGAGATTGTTTCATTAATAATTAAAGACCTGCGGTGGCATATTAATAGGTTTTTTTAAAATAATCCCGAATTCTCTGAGTTTTGTTAGATTATGTAATTATACAGACCAAATCTCCTAAATTTATGAATTTGATGATTCTACTACTTGGTTTGAAGCGAAAATAAAAAGAAATTTAATTTTGGTCTTTACAAAAAGAGGTGGGAAAAGGCAATGATTTTATCAAAATGATATCGATTTCCAAATGTTACAACTACTAGGATATTGAAAAAATTATTAGCAAAGTAAAGTAATTCTTTGAAATGAAAATTCAGATTTAATAACTAGGCCAATCGCTCGAGGTCCAAGGTAGTAAGCATAAATCAAAAGATCTGAAATTACCCTCTTCAAATGATGAGGTAACAAGATCGTTATCACATTATTTCAATTCTTTATCCAAACCAAACCTTGTGAATCAGCATCAATTTTGGGTCTAAGACTAATTTTTGAAGTTTTTGACTAAACAAATTAAAGCTAAATAAAATAATTTGTAGAAAATACTCTTTTATAAAATAACCTAACTTGATAGTTAATAGAACAATCTTGTTAAAAAGTATCCTGGGGCTAATCATTCTATCAATTATTAGACGGAATGAGCATGACATTGCGAATGTATATGATACATTCTCAAATCTAATGAGAATTGCTACTGGAGGAAGGTTGCTAAATTTTGGATACTGGACAAAGGAAATTACAAACCCGCTCCAAGCACAGATACAACTGACAAAATTATTTGGAATCTACGGTTCTTTTGATACAGCTCAAACAATATTAGATGTAGGAAGTGGTTTTTCCATTCCGGCAATGCATTGGATTCATAGTTACTCCGATGTAAAAATATATTGCCTAAACATTAGTCTAAAACAACTAAAGAGTGCAAATTCTGAAATAGGCAAAAATCAATCTCATGAAGATGTCACAGGCAACCCATACTTGGCTGCAGATATTGGTGATAGAATATTTCATATTAATTCAACTTCAACATCAATGCCGTTTAGAAACGAGAGTGTGGACAGAATAGCAGCATTTGAATCAGCTCAGCATTTTAAACCTCTTGCCCAATTTATACATGAATCAAAACGTATCCTAAAGTATTCGGGACAGCTTATTCTGGCAATGCCAGTAATAGCCAATAAATCAGATCTGCTACCGTTTTCGAATACCTATAATCTTGGGATACTTGCAGTAACGTGGGCTTCTGAACATTATAGCGTTAGAATGCTGGAATCCTTGCTTCTTGAGGATGACTTTGAATTATCAAATATAGACTATATTGGGGAGAACATCTATGGCCCCTTGGCCGAATTCTACATACAAAACCGCGATAAATTAAGGTCTGAGATAATCAAAGAATACCCCAAGTTTCTTGAAATAATCCTTTATAAATCCATGGTAAAAATGAAGATTGAATCTGATAAGAATTTTATTGAATATGTTCTAATAAGGGCCACAAAGAGGTAAGGAATTTCAAATCAAACATGACCGGAAGTATAAACAATAACGCAATAATTAGAAAAAAAATTGTGTCAAAATTACAAAATTACCTTTCTAAAATCAATCCATATTACTAAAAGTTAGAATGTACCTCCTGAGGTATCAATCCCATACATAAAGAGAGCATGGCAGGTAGGAGCTAAACACGCAAATTAATATCATGTTCCTACCCAAAATGTAATTGAAAATAAACCAACTTGTTAATCTAAATTCCCAACAAGTATAAATTCAAATAAACTTGTAGCTGATATCAGATAGAAGTTAATTTTGGCCCATTCAAGATCTGATCCATGTATATCGGTATTCCATTTAAGAAAAAAATACGGTAATAAAACTGCCCTAGATGGAGTATCCTTCGACGTTAAGTACGGTAAAGTGTTTGGATTCATGGGTCCGAATGGTGCTGGTAAAAGTACAACCATAAAAATCCTCACAACCCTATTACTACCCTCATCAGGAAATGTAAAGATTTTTGGTTTGGATGTTAACAAGTCTTCCTCAGCGATTAGGAAGAGAATAGGAGTGGTATCTCAACAACCGAGCTCAGAGGCCAACTTAACCGTGGAGAGGGCGATGGAATTGTACGGATTAATGTGGGGAATAGAGCGAACCAAAAGGAAAGAGAAAATCAATGAAATAATTGAATCATTTGATCTACAAGAAATTAGAAATATCAAAAATGACGAATTGTCAATTGGCCAAAAAAGACAAGTACAAGTTACTAGAGAATTCATTCATGAAATGGACCTGTTGTTTCTGGACGAGCCCACAGTTGGACTTGACCCTTCAGCTCGCAGAGTTCTACTGGATTATATAAAAACCCAAGTGAAATCAGGACTTACTGTGTTTTTTACAACACATGTAATGGAGGAGGCTGAATATTTGTGTGACGAATTGGCGATCATTAATAGAGGCAAAATAATTGCCTTTGATACTCCTCTAGGGTTGAAAAAAAAATATGGTAAAGAAAATATAATCCAAATCCAGTTAAAAGAAAAGATTTCTGAGTCAATTTTGGAATTGGCAGCAAATATTTCGCCTAATTCCCAAATTATAAAAGACGGGGAAAATGGCCTTAAAATATCCTCGATAGATTCCCAAAACACTTTAACTAAATTGATTGAAAACTTTACAATAAAAGGAATAAAAATAATTAATGTGTCGATTAGTTCACCTTCGTTGGAAGATGTATTTTTGACGATGGTAAAATAGGGGAGGTTTATTAGCTAGACTTTAATCCTCAACATTGAAACTGAAGCAACAGAGAAAGCAATTAGTGCAAGAACAGTAATTATGATTACTTCAAGGTTAACAAAGTCTGATACTTGAGCATAGACTCCTGCACGGGTTATGTCAACAATGTAGGTCAACGGATTAATGTAGAAAACTGTTCTTAAGGGTTCAGAAAGGCCTTCCGCCGGGTAAAAGGTAGAACTTGCAAACGCGAAAAATAGAAAAATGCCATTGCTTATCACATTGAATCCTTCACTACTCTTCAACCTTGTTGAAATTATGATGGTAAACGATCCGAAAAAGATCGCCCCAATGATTATGGCATATAGCGCATACGGTATGCTCCACAAAGTAGGGTGGGCACTCCCAAGTATTGTAGGAAGTCCTATTATCAAGATTAATGATGCGCTTGTCAATCCCATAAGCATGATTGTTACCAAATTACTGAATATGTATTGAATTTTGGTAAAAGGCATTACCAATATTTGTTGGAACATACCATTCCTCTTATCGTTCCAAACAATACTTCCGGCTACTGTACTACTATTCATAACATTGAATCCAATCATCCCAACAGCTAAAAATGACGGATAACTAACTAGTATTTCCCCTAGTCTAATCCCTTGATTTCCAAGTAGCGCAGAATAAGCATATCCTGATATAAAGATATAAAAAATTGGAAAGATTATTTGCCAAATTAGGAAGACTTTATCAATAGATGCAATTAAATTTCTGCTTTGTATCCTAATTCCTTATCCTCTCATCATTTTGCTCCCTGTTTCT